>CAMDVP010000129.1 GCA_945877525.1 uncultured Clostridia bacterium
CAGGCCAGCCACAGGACCGGGTTAAACCAGTGCAGGCCCAGGGCAAGGAAGAACTGCCCGTGAAGCTGGAGGCCCTGGCCAATGCCGATCTGACCGCCATGGTCACCGAGGAGGAGCAGTCCCGCCGCTTCAAGGAAATGAGCCGCCTCTACGGCCAGTCCTTTGACATGCCAGACCAGTTCACCCTTGTGCTGAACCGCCGCAGCGCCACCATCCAGGCCCTGGCCCAGCGCGATCCGGAGGACGAAACCACCCTGATGCTCTGCCAGCAGGTGTACGATCTGGCCCGCATGGCCGCCCAGCCCCTGGAAGCTGAAGAAATCACCGCCTTCCTGAACCGCAGCCAGAAGCTGCTGGGCATGCTGGCGAAGTAACCCGCGATTGGCGTAAAAGCCAGCCACGCAAACGGCAAACAGGCAGCTATGGCCTGAAGGAAAACCTTCAGAACCATAGCTGCTTTAGCGTGTTGAAAAAAGACTGCAACCACTATTTGATACGCTGAGAGCGGATGCTTCCCCGGAATGAGGGAGCATCCGCTCTTTGCTGCATTCAGGTGACCGGTGCAAGGTCGTCCGCCGTACACCAGCGCACCCAGGTCTGGACAAGAGTGCCGTCCGCGTCCAGGCGTTCCTCGGTGACAACGCAGTAACCGGGCTCCAGCATACCGCGCCGGTCGCTGACATAACAGGGCGCAATGGCGGTAATGCACCCGGAGGTGGCATAGGGTACGGTTACCTCAAGCCCGTGCTCATCCAGCTCGCCCCGGGTGTCCACCAGATAGCTGCCTGCCGCCATGCCGTTTTCGACCAGCCCCTCAAGCAGCTCCTGCCATGTGCGGGAGGGGACGAACGCGGGTTCCTCCCCGATGCACAGGGGAAGGCCCATGACAAGAGCCGAGGCAGTCCGGCCATCGGGGGTGAGGCTTAGCACAGCCATGGAGGCTTCGCTGCAGGGCAGGTCGTCGGGATCGTTCAGGGGATAATAATCCATAACCGGCAGGCCGTGCAGGCTGTACAGGGCCGCGGCGGAAGAACTGCCGTCCAGGCCGGGGCAGGACACAAGCTGTGCAGGCTGCACTTCAAGGGCCCTCAGCAAAGCATCCAGTGCTTCAGCGGCGGCATTGAGGGGCGTTTCATGGGTTAGCGCCCAGCCGATGGACAGGGACACGGCGGGGTCGTCCGCGGATGCGCTCAGCCCAAGGGCGGACAGCGCCATGGTCAGGTCGTCCTCCCGCAGGGACTGACGGCTGACCTGCATGCGCACCGCCTGTTCGGGGGTAAAGGGAGCGGGAAGATTGCAGTCGATGGACACTTCTCCGCCGGGAAGGGCAATGACGCCGCTGAGGCGGCCAGAGGTTTCCGTCACGCCGGACAGGTCGGTGGAAACGGGAGGCATGCCCTCCGCCAGGGCGGAAGCGGCGCACAGGCAAAGCGCCAGCAGCAGGATAAACAGCCTTCTCATAGATGATTCCTCCTTTACTTCATGGCTGGCAGGGTGACGGTGAGGGCGGCATGCTCGGTTTCTCCGGTTTGCAGATTGGTCGTTATCAGGCGGAGCACCACATCCCCGCCGTTTTGCAGCAGGGCTTCATCCGGGCGGCGGCACTGCACAAGCAGCGTTTCTCCCTCCTGATCCTGCGCCCAGTCGAAGCTGTCAAAGGGCATGCTGCCGGTGGGCAGACCCAGCTGCAACACCTCGCGGCCTGCCCGCCAGGCTTCCAGGGACAGCACTTCTCCGTTCCACCAGATCATGTCGAAGCGCTCGCCATCCCGGCCGACGTCCGTTTCCATGCACAGCACCTGCGCGTCGGATGCGGCGCGGACGTGCAGCGTCATGGAGAAAACACCGTCGCTGACACAGGCGTCCACGGCCTTGGCCAGGAGCAGGCGGCTGTCGCAGCGCTGCGCAAGGGGCTGCACCACGGCCTCCTCCCGGAGGGTCTGCGGCTGCGTGGTGCGATTTTCCAAAAAATAGCTGACGCCCTGCCAGCTGGCGGCAAGGGCGGCGCAGGCAGTCAGCACAAGGGCCAGCCCCAGCGCCAGCGAGGCGGAAAGGCGGTGCCTGGCGGGACGCTCTTTTGCCTGTGCCAGGTGAAGCACCTGCCCGTACAGTCCGGGGGTTTCCATGATGCCGGAAAGCCGGGCCTCCAGGGCGGGGCGGATATCCTTTCCCCGGACAACGTTCTGTTTCATCATTCATCTTCTCCTTCCAGTGAAATGCGCAGGCGTTTGCGGGCGCTTTGCAGGCGGGACACCACCGTCTGCTGGGGAATTCCCAGGGCAGCGGCGGTTTCTCTGGTGGTCATGCCCTGATAGTAGTACAAAAGCACCACCTCCAGCAGGCGGCGGGGCAGCTGCATCACCAGCATGGAAAGCTCCCGCTGCTCGTCCGTGCAGGCGGCGGGCTCCGGCAGGCGCGAGGGATCCACACGCCTGTCGACGAAGCGGAACCATCCGCTGCGGCGCATGTCCTTGCAGACGTTGATGGCAATGCGCATCAGCCAGGTTTTTTCGCTGCTTTCGCTCCGAAAGCTGTTCAGCGCCCGGTACGCCCTGAGAAAGGTTTCCTGTGCCGCGTCCTCCGCCAGGGCGGCGTCCTGCAGAAAGGCGCAGCACATGCGTTTAACAGGCAGCTCATAGCGCTGCATCAGCTGGATCAGTTTTTGCTCGCGGCTGTCAGAGCTCTTGACAGCGTCCATAGCATCAGCTCCTTTCGCCTGATTAGACGCGAGCGCAGCCCCGTATGACCGAGAAGAATGAGAAGATACCGGCTCTGGTCTGCGCTGTATACTGGACAAATGTTCGCCTTACGTCTATAATAGAGGCTATCACGGAAGGCGGTGCAAGGGATGAATGTAGATCAGCTGGCCGATTCACTTCGCAGGGATCCGATGTTCATGGAAAACGTGGTGCGCTGGGAGGAACTGCCTGCCCGGCCGGCGCAGTATGCGCCTTTTCCCGAGGGGCTGGACCCGCGGCTTGTGCCGGTATTGCAGCGGCGGGGCGTGCATCAGCTGTATAGCCATCAGGCCCATGCCGTCCGGGAGGTGCTTGCCGGGCGCGACGTGGTGGTGGTGACCCCCACGGCCTCCGGCAAAACCATGTGCTATAACCTGCCGGTGCTCTCCGCAATTCTGAACAATGAGGATGCCCGGGCGCTGTATCTGTTTCCCACCAAGGCGCTGTCCGCCGACCAGGTCAGCGAGTTGTATGAGTTGATTGAGGAAATGGGTGTGGACATCAAAACCTACACCTACGACGGCGATACCCCCGGCGCGGCCCGGCGAGCGGTGCGCCAGGCGGGGCATATTGTGGTGACCAACCCGGATATGCTCCATTCCGGCATTTTACCCCACCACACCAAGTGGGTCAAGCTGTTTGAAAACCTGAAGTATATCGTTATCGACGAAATCCACACCTACCGCGGCGTGTTCGGCTCCAACCTGGCCAACGTGCTGCGCCGGCTGATGCGCCTGTGCGCGTTCTACGGCAGCCATCCGCAGTTCATCCTCTGCTCGGCCACCATTGCCAATCCGAAGGAACTGGCGGAAACCCTCACCGGCCGGGACGTGACCCTCATCGACGATAACGGCGCGCCCATGGGCAGGAGACACTTTGTGTTCTACAACCCGCCGGTGATCAACCGCCAGCTGGGCATTCGCAAAGGCGTGATTCCCGAAACCCGTCAAATTGCGGGCATGCTGCTGAAAAACGGCATCCAGACCATCACCTTTGCCCGCTCCCGCCTGACGGTGGAGGTGCTGACGAAATACCTGAAGGATCTGATGCGCGATCCCCTGGGCAACGCGGGCCGTGTGCGGGGCTACCGGGGCGGATACCTGCCCACCCAGCGCAGGGAAATCGAGCGCGGGCTTCGTGCCGGGCAGATTGACGCGGTGGTGTCCACCAACGCCCTCGAACTGGGTATCGACATTGGCGCGCTGGACGCGTGCGTTTTGTGCGGATATCCCGGCACCATCGCCAGCGCGTGGCAGCAGGCGGGACGCGCCGGACGGCGCAAGGGTACCAGCATCGTGTTCTTCGTGGCGTCCTCGGCGGCCATCGACCAGTATATCGTCAGCCACCCGGACTACTTCCTGCGCCAGTCCCCGGAAAACGCGCTGCTCAACCCCGATAACCTTTACATCCTCCTCAGCCATTTCAAGTGCGCCGCCTATGAGCTGCCCTTTGAGGATGGCGACGGCTTCGGCAATGCTCCCGCCCCGGAGGAACTGCTGGGCTTCCTGGAGGAGGAGAACATCCTGCGCCATGTGGACGGGCGCTACCACTGGATGGCGGAGGATTTCCCGGCCAGCGAGATCTCCCTGCGCTCGGCCGCCAGCGAAAACTTCGTCATTATCGACATCACCGACCCGGCCCATCACCGGGTGATCGGCGAAATGGACCGCTACACCGTGCCCATGCTGCTGCACGAAAATGCCATCTACATGCACGAGGGCCAGCAGTATCAGGTGGAAAAGCTGGATTTCGACGCATGCAAGGCATTTATCCGCCAGGTGGACACCGGCTACTATACCGACGCCAACCTGAACGTAAGCCTGAGTCTGCTGGATGTGGAAAAGTCCGAGGACACGCCCGAGGGCGGCTCCTGCGCCCTGGGCGAGGTGAAGGTGACCACCCTGGTGACCATGTTCAAGAAGATCCGCTTCGACACCCACGAAACCCTGGGCTTCGGCCATGTGCGCCTGCCGGAAACCGACATGCACACCACCGCCATGTGGTGGACGCTGCCGGACAGCCTCTGCGCCCGCTTTGAGAGCGACACGCTGAAAAACGGCATGCTGGCCATCACGAATCTGCTGCGCATCGTGGCCCCGCTGTACCTGATGTGCGCGCCCCAGGACGTGGCGGTGCTCTATCAGGTGAAAAGCCCCATCACCGACCGACCCACCGTGATTCTCTACGATAACTGTCCCGGCGGCGTGGGCCTGGCCCACAAGGCCTACGGCATGCAGAAGCTGCTGCTGGAAAAGGCGCTGCAGATCGTGACGGACTGCGCCTGCACCCAGGGCTGCCCCTCCTGCGCGGGGCCGGTGGGGGAGATTGGTACGGACGGCAAGCAGACGGCCATGACCCTTTTGAAGGAGCTGATCCGATGAACCTGCGGGACAAGCTGCGGGCGGTGGATGGCGGCAGCAAAAGGCATCAGCAGCCCCAGCGGCAATACACCTCCTGCTGGCAGCGCCGTGAGACGCGGCCCATGGAGGATTTTCCCCGGGTCCTGGAGGTGCGGGGGGAAACGGTGATGCTCATGCAGGGGGAGGAAATGCCGGAGGATTTCGATCCCCGGCGCATCCTGTACCTGGACACGGAAACTACCGGCTTTGCCGGAGCAGGCACGGTGGCGTTTCTGGTGGGGGTGGGCTCCTTTGCGGAGGATGGGTTTACCGTTCGGCAGTACCTCATGCGGGATTATCCGGAAGAGCGCTTCCTGCTGCGGGCTCTGGAGGAAGAACTGGCGCAGTTCGACGTGATATGCTCCTTCAACGGGCGCAGCTTCGACGTGCCACTTCTGCGCGACCGCTTCCTGATGAATCGCATGAATCCCGACTGTCTGGACAAGCCCCATATCGACCTGCTTCACATGGCGAGGCGGGTTTGGAAGCTGCGGCTGAAGCAGTGCAGCCTGGGCAGGCTGGAGGAAGCGGTGCTGGGCATTGCCCGGGAGGGGGACATTCCCGGCGCGCAGGTGCCTCAGCGGTTCTTCGACTATCTCAAAACGGGGCAGTTTGATCTATTGCGGGACGTGATCGACCACAACGCCCAGGACATCGCCAGCCTGTGCGTGCTGCTCTCGCGCATGGCGCGGATGTACGAGCATCCGGAGGAAGCGCTGCACACGGAGGATGTGTATGCCATGGGCGTGGCGCTGGACCGCATGCGCCACCCGGAGGAGGCTCGGCGGTGCTACCGGCTGGCCATGGGGGGCTCGCTGCGGACGCAGAGCCAGCTGCGCCTGGCGGTGAGCTATCGCAGGGGCGGCGACAGGAGACAGGCCAAGGAAATCTGGCAGGCCATGGCCATGCGCCGGGAGGGCGGCGCAACCCCCTACATCGAGCTGGCCAAGCACTATGAGCATGTGGAGAAAGACATTCCCGCTGCCCTGGAAATGACCCGGCGGGCCATGATGCTGCTTTCCGAGCCCACGCTTTTTGATTCCACCGCTGTACAAGAAGAAAGAAATGCGGTACAATACCGTTATGACCGCCTGAAAAGCAGGCTGAAGGAGCAGTGATTGAAAATGGGTTTCATGGCAACAATGAAGGCGCAGAAGGCTTATGCCCTGCATGGCAAGGGCGACCTGGAGGGCGCGAAGAAGCTGTATCAGGAGGCAGTGGACAAGGGGCTGGACAATCCCCGGTTTCTTCTGTCCTATGCGGTGCTGCTCATCCGCGGGGGCGAGTTTCAGAAGGGCAAGGATCTGCTGGTCAAGGCGCAAAAGGCTCCCGGCATCACCGCTGAGCAGAAGGTGCAGGTGTTTGCGGATTATGCCGTTTGCTGCTACAAGCTGGGCGACCTGAACCGCGGCATCGACCTGATGGAAAAGCAGCACCGGCATCAGGCCAGCGGGCTGGTTTATCAGACGCTGGGATGCCTGTATGTGGAAAAATATGTGCCGGAGAATAGGCCTGTGGCTGCCGCGCAGACGGCGGAAACGGAAGAAACCGCTGCCGGGGACGAGCAGCAGCCCGCCGCTCTTACCCAGGAGCAGCTGGATGTCCAGTGGCAGGAGGGCATTGAGAAGGCCCTTGCCTTCCTGAAGGAGGCTGTGGAGTATGACGAGGAGGACTCCATCTGTCTGGACAACCTGGGGCAGTTCTACTACCGGGTGCTGGGGGATAAGGAAGCGGCCAGGGAATGGTTTGACAAGGCCATTGCGGAAAAGGAAAACCAGATCGATACGCTATGGTTCCTCAGCCGCTACGACCTTGAGAAGGGCGACCGGGATATGGCCGTTGCCCGGCTGGAAAAGGCGCTGGAGGGCCGCTTCTCGCCCATGAACTACTGCACCAAGGCCATGGCCGAGGAGGAACTGGCCCGGCTGAAAAAATCATGAAGGTAAAGGCGTAACCTTTGCGCTTCTCGCGCGTGTATAGAATCAGACGGGCGGTAAGGAGGCGTGCCATGGACGACAACGAGCTGATGGCGCGCCTGAAAAGGGGCGATACCGACGCACTGGACATGCTCATTCGGCGGCACCGGCCCTGGGCACTGGCGCGGGCGGAGGGCATGCTCCACGATGCGGCCCTGGCCGAGGATGTGGTGCAGGAAGCCTTTGTCCGGGTGTATCTTCTCCGGGACAGGTACAGCTCGGCCTTTGCCTTTTCCACCTGGCTGGGGGTGCTGGTGCGCAACCTGTGTATCGACCAGATGCGCCGCCGCCACCTTTCGCCCATGCCCATGGAACCTCTCCCGGAAACGGGCAGCGAGGATTCGGCGGAAGCGGCGTTCCTGCGAAAGGAAACCCGCCTGGCTCTGCTCAGCAAGCTGGCGGCGCTGGACGATACGGATCGCGCGCTGCTGACAGGCTTTGCCCTGGAGGGGGAAAGCTATCAGGCGCTGGCAAAGCGCAGCGGGCTGACCCTGGGTCAGGTGAAAATCCGCCTGCATCGCATCCGGAAACGACTGCGCGACAAGGAGCGTGAAAGGGAATGATGGACGATTGTACCCGCAGTGTGCTGAAGCGGGCGCGTGAACTGGAACGCCTGGAAGCGGCGGCCCTGGCGCTGCCTGCCCGGCGGACGGCGGATTACCGCGCACTGCTGGCCGCGGCCCTGGCGGCGCTGGCCATGCTGGTGCCTTCTGTCAGCGCGGCCCGGGGAATACTTATTTGACGAAAGCGAGGATGACAAACGATGACCGACCTGGAAACCAATACGCAGACGGAGGAAAAGGAGCTGATTGCCGAGGAACAGCCCGCAAAGAAGCGCCTTTTCGGCAAAAAGGAAAAAAAGAAGAAGACCCCCAAGCAGGAGGTCATCGAGTGGATTCTTACCCTGGGCGCGGCGCTGGTGATCGCACTGCTGGTGCGCCAGTTCATCTTTGAGCCGGTGCGGGTGGACGGCCATTCCATGGACGATACCCTGGCCAACGGCGAGGTGATGTTCGTCACCAAGTTCGATTATCAGTTCGGCGGTGAACCTGAACGCTTCGATGTGGTCATCTGCCATTACCCAGGCCGGGGCAGCACCAACTTTGTCAAGCGCGTGGTGGGCCTGCCAGGCGACACGGTGGAGGTCAAGGGGGGCTATCTGTATGTGAACGGTGTGATGTATGAGGAGCCCTACATCACCCACCGCCCCGACTACACCATGAACGCCTATACCGTGCCGGAGGGCATGTACTTCGTCCTGGGCGACAACCGCTCCAATTCCAACGACAGCCACCTGGTCGGGCCGCTCTCGCGGGACATGATCGTGGGCCATGTACGCTGCGTGCTGCTGCCCTGGGGCGATCGTCGGGGAATTGAGTAAGCTAATATGAGGAAACCGGGCCGGTCTGCGTGAAGTGAACCCCAAAAGTTAGACATTTTTAGAATTAAGCGGCCTGAAGGGTCT
>CAMDVP010000130.1 GCA_945877525.1 uncultured Clostridia bacterium
ACACCCCATTCGTTAGTAGTATACCATACTGTCTAACAAATGGGGTGCTGTTCAGAGTAATCTACAATACCGTCTTTATTGCATTGTTGAAGATCATTGCAGGAATTATCGTTCCCGTGACCTTCGCTCTTCTGCTCAATGAGGTGCGCAACACTGCCTACAAGCGTACACTGCAAACGGTTGTGTATCTTCCGCACTTCATTTCTTGGGTTGCGTTGGCCGGCATCTTCCTGGACGTACTGAGCATGGATGGTATTATCAATATGGCGCTGACGAAGATAGGCCTGGATCCGGTCTATTTTCTGGGCGATGAAAAGGTATTCCCTTACACCATGGTCGTTACCGATGTTTGGAAAACATTCGGCTGGAATACGATCGTATACCTTGCAGCCATCACAGGAGTGGATCCTTCGCTGTATGAAGCAGCTTATCTGGATGGTGCTGGCCGTGTACGCCAGACGATCCATGTCACGTTGCCTACGATCCTGCCGATCGTGATCCTGATGACGATTCTGTCCATGGGAAACGTGCTGCGCGCGGGATTTGACCAGATTTTCAACCTATACTCCCCTTTGGTTTACTCCACCGGTGATATAATCGATACATTTGTTTACCGTATGGGTATTCTCAGCGCTCAGTTTGGTCCTGCTACGGCTGTTGGCCTGTTCCAGTCGGTCATTTCCTTCGTGCTGATTATGGGCGGCTATTGGCTGGCTGACAAACTTGCTGGCTATCGCGTGTTCTGAGGAGGGAAAATCAAGATGAAGCAAACCAGACCGCAAAAAATATTCTGCGTAGTCAATGGGATTTTCCTTGGCATTGTTGCACTGATTTGTCTGATGCCTATGATCAATATTGTAGCGCTGTCCTTTTCATCACGCAATATGGTAAACGCCGGTGCTGTTACGTTCTGGCCCAAAGGTTTTACACTTCGCTCATATCAGTATATGATTGAATCCAGCGGCATTTTCACAGCGCTGTGGATTACCATTAAACGTGTTTTCTTTGGACTGATCATCAACCTGAGCATGACAATTCTTGTGGCTTACCCATTGTCCAAGGAAAAACAGAGTTTTGAAAGCCGTACGATTTATGTGGGTTTTTTCCTCTTTGCCATGGTTTTTAACGGCGGACTTATTCCCACTTTCCTGGTCATCAATCAGCTTGGATTGATTGATACCATCTGGGCGCTTATCCTACCTAACGCCGTGACAATGTACTATGTGCTGCTGATGCTGAACTTCTTCCGTGGTATACCTAAGGGCATCGAGGAAGCAGCCATTGTGGACGGCGCAGGATGGTTTACAACCCTATTACGCATTTATCTGCCGTTGTCCTTGCCATCTTTGGCAACGATCACCCTGTTTATCATTGTTGGCCATTGGAATGAATGGTTTGACGGCATGATCTATAACAATAAGACCTACAATTATCCCTTGATGACTTTCCTTCAATACCAGATCATCAATTTCAAAACATCTGATTTGCGTCCGGAACAGCTGATGGCAGATCCTTCCCTGGCTGAACTGAATGGCAGAGCAATAAAGTCTGCAGCAATTGTGTTGTGTACAGTACCTATCCTGATGTTTTACCCCTTCCTGCAGCGTTACTTTGTGTCCGGAATTGTAATGGGAAGTGTGAAGGGCTGATGGAAATCGCCTGCTTGGCGTGACCATAAAAAGAAAAAGGAGGTTTTCCACAATGAAGAAGCTGGTATCCATTTTCCTCGTCCTGTCGTTGTTGCTAACCATGGGGGTTGCCATGGCTGCTGAGGATGGCTCCATGCCTGAAATGACAAAGGCAACTGTCATGTTCAAGCAGGGCGTCGTTCGCTACATTGAAGGGGACAGCCTGTACAACAACTGCTATATTAATGGCTACCGCGACTTGATGAACATCGATCTGGAGTATGCTGTACTGGCGGATGGTGATGAGTATACGCAGAAGCTGACCATGGCGATTGCGTCTAACAGCCTGCCGGACATCCTCTACCTGCCCGTGAAGGAGTATACTCAGCTGGCAAATGCTGGCAAGCTGTGGGATCTGAGTGCCACGATTGATCAGTACGCCAATGAAATCACGCTGAAGAATTTCGCTTCTGACGGCGGTGTGATGATTGATGCTGCCAAGATCGATGGTGTGCAGTATGGCATTCCGGTCGGCTGCTTCCGCAACTGCCCTTCGCAGTTCCTGTGGATTCGCAAGGACTGGCTGGATCATCTGGGCATGACTGCTCCCGAATCCTTTGAGGATGTTGTGGAGATTGCCCGCGCCTTTGCTACCAAGGATCCTGACGGCAATGGCAAGAATGATACCTGGGGCCTTGGCCTGAACAAGACCATGGCTGAAAACTCCGCTTTCGGTACGGCCGAAGGCGTGCTGAATGCATTTGGAGGATCTCTGCTGCGGCAGGCCTGGGTTGCCGACGAAAACGGGCAGATCTCTTACATGGGCATCAGCGAAGGAACCCGAAAGGGCCTGGAAGCACTGGCCTCCATGTTCGCTGAGGGCCTGATCAACACGGAATTCGGTGTGTCTGACAGCGACACCATCGGTGAAGCTGTAGCCGCCGGACAGTGCGGTCTGTTCTACGGTACAGAAGGTGTTTCCTGGAATTACGGCCGTGATGCCATGGTCAACTGTGATGGCTGCGAATGGATTGTGGTAAACGCGCCCAAGGCTGGCGGCGGTATTGCAAGTCCTGTTTGCTACATGACCTATGAGTATGTGTATGCTGTCAACAAGGACTATGAGCATCCTGAAGTGCTGCTCCATCTGATCAACTTCTTCAATAACCGTATCAACAGCCCTGATGCGACCGAGGAAACCCTTGCTGAGTGGGGCGTTGATCCTGTGACGGGCATTAATAAGTGCGCGTATGCCTATGGCATCGTCGATCCTTACGGGGACAAGTCGATTGGATATAACGCGACGATTCGTCAGGCCCTGGCCGGCGAACTGGATCCCTCTGAACTGATGCCCGAAGCATACCGCTACTATGCTCCTATCAAGCGCTACATTGACGAAGGCTATGCTGAGAACGGCGGCTATAATCCTGACGATCTGACGGCATGGCAGTACTACATGATCCACAGCTTCGAAGGCTCCTGGACCCGTTATGCTGAACTGGCTGATAATGGTTTGATCATCATGTCCTCCTACTATGATGATCCGACTGATACCATGATCCGTAAGTGGTCTGCATTGCAAGCTCTCCAGGAAGAAACTTATACCAAGATCATTGCCGGAAGCGAACCAATTGAGGCGTTTGATACGTTTGTTGAGCAGTGGAATTCGCTGGGCGGAAACAAAATCACCGAGGAAGTTAATGAAAAGTTTGGTAAGTAATATCGATTTCCGCTTCGATAGGTGAATAACTCCTCTGTGCGGCGCATCCATCAGGATGCGCCGCCTTTTGAAAGGTGACAGGAGCCGCGTATGAGAGGGGCATTGTTGTCCCCTGTATTGTCGCTCGAGTCAAATTTCACTCATGGATGCGTGCGTCGGATACTGATGCCGGATTGAAGGAGATCCAGCTAAGGAAAAAAGAAGTCGGAGGAAAATGACTATGCTGCAGAAGCTTGAGCAGGCACAGGAAGCATTTGAAAAAAAACGGGAGCAGGTAAATCCACAATATAAACCGGCTTGGCATCTTAGCGTACCTGCCGGTTGGTTGAATGACCCGAACGGCTTTTGCTTTTACAGGGGAAAGCTGCACTTGTTCTATCAGTATCATCCATACGATTCAGTATGGGGATCGATGCACTGGGGGCACTGGACCAGTGACGATTTGATTCACTGGCAGGAGCAGCCGGTGGCCATGGCACCGGATACCCCGGCGGATGAGGGGGGCGTGTTTTCCGGTACAGCTTTGGTAGACGGGGATAGGCTGTATCTTGTGTACACTGGCGTAACAAAGCCTGATGAGAGGGGCAGAAGTCTGCAGCAGCAGTGCATAGCGCAAAGCGATGATGGAATACATGTACAGAAATGGCTTGATAATCCTGTCATTGGGAAAGAATGTTTGCCAGAAGGATCCTGCCCATATGATTTCCGTGATCCAAAGATTCAGCGCATGACCAGGGGGTATCGGCTCATCGTAGCATCCAAAGGTTCTTCAGGCGGCCAGCTGATTTGCTTTCGCTCGGATGATATGAAGCATTGGACATATACCGGCGTCTATGTGGATCATATGGGCAGCATGACTGAATGTCCGGATGCGTTCGAAATATCGAAAAAGAATGTGTCCATTTTCAGCATCATTCCCAATGATGAGGATCGATCGCCCGACTTCAAGTCGGTGGTATACATGGTTGGGCATGAGGAAAATGACCGGCTGGTATCTTCCGGAAAGCCGGAACCGGTGGATTGGGGCATGGACTTCTACGCACCGCAAACCACCTGTGCACCGGATGGCCGTCGCCTCATGGTAGGATGGGCGCTGTCCTGGGGCCATGTGATGCCCACGCACACGCTGGGACATGGGTGGGCAGGTATGATGTCTATGATTCACGAGCTGGACCTGGATCGAAACGGAAAGCTTTGCCATAAACCGCTTAGAGAACTGAAGGCTTTGCGGAGAAACGAACGGCGGCTTACTGGAGTGACGATAAGCAATGAAACCATATTGCCGGCTTTTTCCGGAGATAAGCAGGAACTGATGCTGGATATTGATATGAAGGAAGCCGAATCCTTCACGCTTCATCTTCTGAAAACGCAGGAAGAAGCCTTTATCATCCATTATGACAAGGCCAGGAATCTCTTGCGTGCGGATCGCAGTCAGTGCGGCTATCCATTGACTATGGACGGCAGTGCTGAACAAATGCCCTTCTGTGAGGCCCCTGTGCCTTTGAAGGATGGCCACCTGGAATTGCATGTTTTCGTCGATGTATCCATTGTGGAAATCTTTGCAGATGAGGGGCGGAAGGTGCTTACAAGTTTAGCGTTTCCGAAGGGGAAAGACGCTGCTGTAAGCGTCAGTGCATCGGGAAATGCCTATATAGAGCAGATGACTGCCTGGAGGCTTGCCTGAGCGTTATCGGAATTGGAATGTCGTGTTATCCTCAGACATAAAAGAGAATGGATGTCTAATTGAGGATGGGGCAAAGAAGCGGGCTTACAGCATGTCAATATCAAGCACATTGTGTTTTCCTGGATCAACAAAGGCACAAATCCTGTGAAATCCTTTTTGTAGATATCAGTCTTCCGTGATACGAACAGGATCAGATGGGGCCGAACGGCATATTCTGCCGTTCGGCGAGCCTGTGAAGAAAAGTCTGTAAATAGGTGAAAAGCGAGGCCTTCTGTGATAAGATAAAACATCATAGGAGGCCTTGATTATGGCAAACAAGAAGAAAGAGTACTACAAGCCGGGACCCATGACGGAAGGAAAGCGGAACATCATCCAAGGACTGTTACAGGAGTACAACATCGAAAGCGCCGCCGACATTCAGGAAGCGCTGAAAGACCTGTTGGGCGGAACCATCAAGGAAATGATGGAGGCGGAGATGGATGAACACCTGGGGTATGAGAAGTCCGAGCGGTCTGACAGCGAGGATGCTCGAAACGGGTACAAGAGCAAGCGGATCACGACGAGCTATGGCGGCATGGAGATCGAAGTGCCGCAGGATCGGAAGTCCACGTTTGAGCCGCAAGTAGTGAAAAAGCGCCAGAAGGATATCTCGGAGATCGACCAGAAAATCATCTCCATGTATGCGAAAGGGATGACCACCCGGCAGATCTCCGACACACTCATGGACATCTACGGATTTGAAGCGTCAGAGGGTTTCATCTCAGACGTGACGGACAAGCTCTTGCCCCAAATCGAAGAGTGGCAGAAGCGGCCCTTGAGCGACGTCTATCCAGTGGTGTTCATTGACGCCATTCACTATTCGGTTCGTGACAACAACGTCATACGGAAACTGGCAGCTTATGTGATCCTGGGAATCAACTGCGATGGCAGGAAAGAAGTGCTGTCCATCCAGGTCGGAGAAAATGAAAGCGCTAAGTACTGGTTGTCAGTGCTGAATGAGCTTCGCAACCGGGGCGTCAAGGATATCCTGATTCTTTGTGCGGACGGTTTGACAGGGATCAAGGAAGCCATAACAGCCGCGTATCCTCAGACTGAATATCAGCGTTGCATTGTCCACCAGGTACGCAACACGCTGAAATATGTGTCAGACAAAGACCGGAAGGCATTTGCCAACGACCTGAAATCCATTTACAACGCACCGTCCGAGCAGGAAGGCCGGGAAGCGCTGGACGAAGTCACGGAGAAATGGCAGGAGAAATATCCCCGGGCCATGAAGCGCTGGTACGACAACTGGGACGCTGTCAGCCCGATCTTCAAATTCTCCAAGGATGTGCGGACAGTGATCTACACCACCAACGCCATTGAAAGCCTGAATTCCACGTACCGTCGGCTGAACAGCCAGCGCAGCGTATTCCCCAGCGACACGGCGCTGCTGAAGGCGCTGTATCTTTCCACATTTGAAGCCACGAAGAAATGGACGATGCCGATCCACAATTGGGGTAAGGTTTACGGCGAACTGGCTATCATGTACGACGGTCGGCTGCCTGACTAATACCAGAATCATCCAGATCCGTCAAGGGTAAAATGAACACCCGCTGCGCGGGTGCCCTTGACATCTCTGTCTGCTTCTGGTAGAACTGTAATCAAGAGCTGAACGGCAGAACCTGCCGTTCAGCCCCATCCAATCCTGATCGTATCACGGAAGTCCGATATTTACAGAAAAGATTTCACAGTGCCCAAGCAGATGGGTATATGAATGCGAAGTTGTTCATTCCGTTGAAACAGGGGAGTCTACGACTTTCTTTTGCAAAATAAGAAACATTCAAATAGATGAACAGCTGGAATGTGCAGATGCTTTTGATGTGGATCTCACGCAGCTCGACCCTGTAATCTATTCTGGTATGTATCATAGTATCGGTCATTTACTCGGTAAAATCGGTGATTTCAGCAAATAAACAGCGCTGCTTTGACGCACACGCGCCCGGAAGCATGCTGCCTCCGGGTGTTTGCGTGTCCATGGGGATTCAGTGTCCCCTGTGCTTTTCCCTGCGCTTGTCCTGCCTGAGGGTGAAGCGGCGTTCCGCTTCCTCCTGGCAGGCGCAGCTTCTGCGCTCGCGGCGCTGCAGCTTGCCTTCCTCCCGCTGGGCCTTCAGAGCCTCCTGCGCCTTGGTGCCAATGCCATGTCCCCCGGTTTCCCGGCGGGCTTCCCGTTGCATCCTTTTAGGATTCACAGCGCGGCGCTCCGGCATGGCCTCGGGCACAGGCCTGCTGAAAGGAATTTCGTACCAGTGGGCCAGCAGAAAGGCCAGCACCTCGTAATCCTTGGGCTCCGCGCCGAAGGTAATCTTCCCCGCCGCATAGCCACTGCTGTCCTGCCTTTCGCACAGCCCAATCCAGAAGGGCTCTTCAAACAATACCGTCAGTTGTACACAGACCTGCTCCATGGATGTTTCCTCCTTATCCCAGTGATCCGCAAGGAACGGACAACCAAGGAGGCAGGTTACTGACGGCCTTCGCCGCGCCCGGACTACCAACCGGGCCGTGTTTTTATCCTTGCGGGGCCAGTATAGCATAGCCCTCGCCCCGCCGCAAGGGTTACCCCTTTTTCAGCTGCTCCAGCGCAGCCAGTGCGGCGGCCTGCTCCGCCTGTTTTTTCGTGCGGCCGCTGCCCTCGGCCAGCCGCACCCCGTCGCGGAACACCGCCGCTTCGAACACCCGGTCGTGGGGCGGGCCGGATTGGGCGATAATCTCATAGGTTGGCGTGCTGCCCCCGTCCTTCTGGAGGAATTCCTGCAGCGCGCCCTTGCTGTCCTGCATGGGGCGGCTGACCTCCTCCGGCTTTGGCCAGAAGGTTTTCACGATCCGCCGGGCCTCCTCCATGCCCCCGTCCAGATACACCGCCGCCAGAATCGCTTCCATGGCGTCGCACAGCACGCTGGGCTTATCCCGGCCGCCTGTCATCTCTTCACCCTTGTCCATGATCAGCGCCTCGCCCACATGCAGCCCCCGGGCCACCTGGCTCAGCGCTGCCTCACATACCAGCAGCGCCCGCAGATGCGTCAGACTTCCCTCCTGGCTCTCCGGGTGCGACGCGTACAGCATGTCGCTCATGATGTACTGCAGCACCGCATCCCCTAAAAACTCCAGCCGCTGGTTGTCATTCTTCCCCATCGACGGATGCGTCAGCGCCTGCCTCAAAAGACCTGGATCCTTGAACTGGTACGACAGCGCATTCATCAGCTCTTGCATCGTTTTTCTCCTTCATTTTTGGTTGGAACAAGCCCAGAGGGCGCTGCCCTCTGGACTCCTGGTCAGGGCGCTGCCCTGACAACCCGCCAGGGGCGCTGCCCCTGGACCCCGCGAAGGGCCTTCGGCCCTCTCGACACCCTTTTTGGGGGAATGATACGGGCAGGTTCCCTTGCAGGGGTCACGGCGCGTGACAGACGCGCCGCGACGCGGTG
>CAMDVP010000131.1 GCA_945877525.1 uncultured Clostridia bacterium
AAGCCAGGCGGCGCTTGCATTATGGATTGGATGTGTAATTGGCCAGAAACTGCTTTGTTCGCTCCTGCTGCGGATGCTCGAAAACCTGCTCAGGCGTGCCCATTTCGCAGATGCTTCCATTATCCATAAAGATGACCTTGCTGGCCACATCCCGGGCAAAGCTCATCTCATGGGTGACAATAATCATGGTGGTCTGCTTGTCCGCAAGCTCCCGTATGACCTTCAACACTTCGCCGGTCAGCTCCGGGTCCAGAGCGGAGGTGGGCTCGTCAAAGCAGAGAATGTCCGGGCGGAGATTCAGTGCACGGGCAATGGCCACCCGCTGGCACTGTCCGCCGGAAAGCTGGTGCGAATAGTGCTGCATCTTGTCCTTCAGACCCATCTGGGACAGCAGCGCCTCGGCCTGCTGCTGAATCTCCTGGTGAACGCACTGCCTGTTTGCCTTGTAGCCGGGCTGCTCCTTTGCCAATAGTTCCCTGGCCAGCATCACGTTCTGAAGGGCCGTGTATTGAGGAAACAGGTTGAAATTCTGGAAGACCAATCCGAAGCGCAGGCGCTTGCGGCGGATTTCCTTTTCCCGCAGGGTGCGCGCATCCGATGCGTCAAACAGTACCTCGTCTCCCATGAGGATTCGTCCGCCGTCGGGGCGCTCCAGGAAGTTCAGGCACCTGAGAAGCGTGGTTTTGCCGCTGCCGGAGGAGCCGATCATGCTCAGCACCTCGCCCTGCTCCATGGTGAATGATATATCCCTTAATACGCTGGTTTCGCCAAAGCTCTTGCGTATGCCTTCCACTTGCAAAAATGCCATCGCGCACGCCCTCCTTACCTGAAGTAATCCAGCTTCTTTTCCAGCCGGCCCAGCAGCCATGACAGTACGCCGTTCCACACCAGATAATAGACTCCGGTGAAAAACAGCGGCCAGATGGCCCCGGATATGCCCTGGCTGCCCTTCATGAACGCCTGCCCGGCCCAGATGATCTCCTGCAGGGAGATGATTCGCGCCAGGGAGGTATCCTTCACCAGGGTGATGATTTCGTTGGAGAGGGGAGGGACAATACGCTTGATCATCTGCATCAGCTTTACGCGGAAGAAAATCTGCGAGGGTTTCATGCCAAGCACGAGTCCCGCTTCCTCCTGGCCGACAGGGATGCCCTGGATGCCGCCGCGGTAGATCTCCGAAAAATAGCATGCGTAGTTCAGAATGAAAGCGATGGACGCCGCCGCGAAGCGGCCTGCTTCGCCGCTGCCCCAAATATTTTTCTTTAACACCAGCCCTGGAAAATAGAAGAAAATCAGCAGCTGAATCATCAGCGGCGTGCCACGGATGACGCCCACCAGCATGCGGGTAAGCCATTTGAGAGGCTTGAAGCGGCTCATGGAGCCAAAGGAAATGACCAGCCCCAGGGGAAGCGCTCCCGCCAGGGTAACGAAAAACAGGCGCAGCGTTTGTCCGAAGCCCTCGTTCAGCGAGCGAAAAACAATGGGCATCTGCTCAGCAATCTGCCTGATAAGCTCTTGCATGGAAACACAACCTTTAAGCCGAAATAGGGGAAACCGCCACGAAGCGGTTTCCCCGCAGGATCAACCGATGATTACTTTTGCTCAATGAGGGCGGCCTGCACCTTGTAGGTTTCTGCAACCTTGGCCAGTTCACCGTCAGCGGCGTACTGCGCCAGGAAGGCGTTCAGCTCGGCGGCCAGGTCGGAGCCCTTACGGAAGCCGACGCCATATTCCTCGCTGTTCAAGCCCACGGTGTAGGTCAGGTTGGCATAGCTGGTGCCCTCGCCGATCATGGCCGCGGCCATCAGCGCGTCAATCACTGCAGCATCGGAGGTGCCGGCGGCAACCTCCATCAGCGCGTCTGCCTGGGCGGTCACAGGGGTGCAGTTCAGGCCCAGGGCTGTTACTTCGGCCTCGCCGGCGCTGCCGGCTTCCACCGCGAAGGTCAGCCCTGCCAGACTCTCAACGGTCTGATACTGATCGGCCTTATCAGCGGGCACCACCACAACCTGGGCGTTATTCATGTAGGGATTGGAGCATTCCATGGCGTTGAGCACCGCCTCGGTCAGGGTCATGCCGTTCCAGATGCAATCCACGGCCTTGGCGTCCAGCTCAAGGATCTTGTTATCCCAGTCGATCTCGATGAATTCAACCTTTACACCCAGGGAAGCGGCGAAGGCTTTGGCCACGTCGGCGTCAAAGCCGATCCACTCGCCGCCCTCGTCCTTATAATCCATGGGGGCAAAGTCGGTGATGCCCACCACGAGCACACCTTTGTCCAGCACATACTGCTTGTCGCTCGCACCCTCTGCGGAGGCAGTCATCATGGAAAGGGCTAGTACCAGGGCCAAAACCATCGCAGCAATCTTCTTCATAGGGGAAACCTCCTTCATAAGTATCGGCCACACATCAATTCAACGCTTTATCACGATGAATTGATAAAAGAATAGCACGAAATCCTCTGTTTGTCAACCTGTTTTCGAAAGAAAATATCCGGAGAAGTGGAAAAGCGGCGTAAACCTCATAACGTCTGAGGAATACGCCGCCGAGACGGTTTCTTATGGTTTCAAAAAATGCCGTTAAGGACATGCGAACCGTTGAAAGCACATGGCCCTTTGCTGAACCGGTTTGTTTCTATTGCTTAAAGCGTCATTTCCGTTTGTGCATCGAACAGATATATGCTTTCATTGGGGATAGAGAAGCATACGCGGCTATCCATTTCGGGAATTTCATGGGGTGAAACCTTCAGAATGACTTTGTCTGTGTCCACATCCACGTATACATTGGCGTTGTCGCCAAGCATTTCCGTCAACTCCACCGTGCCGGAGACGGACGCGCTGTCTTTGCCTTTGTCCCCCAGCACAATGGCTTCCGGGCGGAAACCAAACACAATGTCCTTTCCCTCAAAGGCGGCGGCCTGCTGGCCAAGACGCGGACGCAGGTCAATCACATGCTCACCCACGGCGATGCAGCCGTTTTCCACCCGGCGGCGGATAAAGTTCATGGGCGGCTCGCCGATAAACCCGGCCACAAACATGTTGACGGGATGGAAGTAAACCTCCTTGGGGGTACCCACCTGCTGCACATATCCGTTTTTCATGACAACGATGCGGTCGGCCATGGTCATGGCTTCAGTCTGATCGTGGGTTACATAGATGGTCGTAGCGCCGGTTTCACGATGAATCTGGGTGATCTCCGAGCGCATGGTCACGCGCTGCTTGGCGTCCAGGTTGGATAGAGGCTCGTCCATAAGGAAAATGCCGACCTTCCGAATGATGGAGCGCCCCACTGCCACGCGCTGGCGCTGGCCGCCGGAAAGAGCGCGGGGCATGCGGTCAAGGTAATCCGTCAGGCCAAGAATTTTTGCCGTTTTCTGCACCCGCTCCTCAATCACGTCCTCGTCCACGCCCTGAAGGTTCAGCCCGAAGGCAAGATTATCATACACGGTCATGTTTGGATACAGCGCATAGCTTTGGAACACCATGGCCACCTCGCGCTCCCGAGGACCCCACTGATTGGCCAACTGGCCGTCAATGAGGAACTCTCCCTTGCTGATGTCTTCAAGCCCTGCAATCATGCGCAGCGTGGTGGACTTGCCGCACCCGGAAGGGCCGACAAAAACGATGAATTCCCCGCGCTCCGCTTCCAGGCAGAAGTCATGCACGGCGTGGAAGCCATTGGGGTAGATCTTGTTGACGTTCCTGAGGGTAAGGTATGCCATGGCGGTTTGCTCCTTTGCCTGCCGCGTTGCGGCAATATTTTCCATGAGATGGACAAAAGCGGATTTATTTGGTACAATACACAAAAAGAAACTCCTTGGGGTGGCGGCATGAACGACATTGTGTTTGCCGGAAGGCATTTGCTCACCAAAAACGTGGTCAGACACAAGCACCGAACCTGGGAGCTGATCTACTGCACCGGCGCGTCAGGCAAGCTGGTGTTCAGCGGGCTGGAGCTTCCCTATGGGGCGGGGGATGTGGCGGTCATTCCCCCGGACACGCCCCATGAGAACATGAGCGGCGAAGGCTTTACAAACATCCACCTGAATATTGACCATGCCTCCCTGACCTTCCGTCAGCCAGTGGTGGTACGGGATGACGCCAACGGCTCTCTCCTCCATCTGTTTGCCGACGCATACTTTCTGTTCAGCGGCGAGCCGGAGCGCAGGGCTGCGCTATTGCCGTCCTATGGTGACCTCATCGTGCGGCATGTGTGTCTGTGTGCCCATCATCGGAGAAACCCAATGGTGGAAGAGATCGAACAGAGCATTATCCAGCACTTCACTGACCCAAACTACGAGCTGGACAAGGTGCTGTCTGCCATGCCCTACTGCAGCGACTATTTATGCCGGCTGTTCCGTGAGGAGATGCATACCACTCCGGGCAGATTTCTCACGGATCTCAGGCTGGAGCGGGCGGCGGATCTCCTGCTTTCGGACGGGCAAAGAACCGCCGTTTCGGAAATTGCGCGCCAGTGCGGCTTCCGCGATCCGCTGTACTTCTCCCGCATGTTCAAAAAGCGGTATCGGGTATCGCCCAGCCGGTATGCCGTCATGCTGCTGGAGGAAACCCGGGAGCTGGATTCGGACAGCCAGAAGATCATGGCTCCGGACTGAGACGCAGTATCTCCGTATAGGCCAGTACAAAGGGCGCTACTCCTTTTGCGTCGTTGCTGACCACCGGCTCGGACACATAATAGGAGAAGGTGCCGTCCCTTCGGGGGTTATTCTCGGGGCCGAGCCCCGCTACCAGGCAGATGCCGTCCAAGCGAAGGTCATCGCCGCAGAAGGTCAGGCGGTGCTGCACGATGCCCTCAAAGGTTCTGCGCCCGTATGCGGCGTATGCTTCCGGGAGAACGCCCAGGCGCGCCCCCTTGAGCATGGCGTAGGCCAGCATGCTGCTGCCGCTGGTTTCCAGGTAGTTGCCTTCCCGGTCAGGTTGATCGACCACCTGCCAGTACATGCCGGTGGCTTTATCTGAGTAGGGGAGGACGCCAGCCATCATTTCCCGCAAAAGCCCGGCTGTTTCATCCCGGCCCTCGCCCGGGGGAAGAATCTCTGCCAGGTCAGCCAGCGCAATGGCAAACCATCCCATGGCCCGCAGCCAGAAGCTTTGTGAAAGTCCCGTTTCCCTGTCCGCCCAGAAGGCCGTTCGACTGGCGTCATAGCCGTGATAATACAGGCCCTTGCGTTCGTCAAACATGTGCCTGCGCACGGTTTGCAGCTGATGCAGCACGTCGCCGTAGTTACCCTGGCCGAAATGCTTCTCGTACAGTGCGGAAAAGACCTGCGCCATATAAATGCCATCCAGCCACACCTGATGGGGGTAGATGGCTTTGTGCCACCAGCTTCCCTCGCAGGTTCGGGGCTGGCATTGCAGCGCCTGGTGCAGCCGCTCTGCTGCCAGACGGTATTTCTCCTTGCCCGTCATGGCATAAAGGGGAAACAGCACCCGTCCCTCATTGATGTCGTCGAGGGTCTGCTTTCCAGCATCCCATGTGCGGATGGTGCCGTCCGCGCCGATGAAGCTGTCCACAAAGCGCTCCACAAAGTCGGAATACCGCCTGTCACCAAGAATCTGAGACATTTCCAGCAGTGCAGTCAGCATACAGCCGTCAATATAGTTCCAGGAGGCCGGCTTCCCCTGGCGGGCCCGCTCAATGTTCCATGCCGTGCGCTCCGGGGAGGACTGCTCAATCAGGCGCAGCACATACCGGTCGATCCTCTCGTCCATGGGCATGGCTCCTTTCTCCTTGCATGTGAATTATCACTTGCCCCTTGCATCGCGAAGGACGCGGGCGGCCGTATTTCGCAGAAACACACAGAGCGTGTCTGCTCCGGTAGCGAACAGGCCGAACAGGATGGGCTCTACGTTGAGCAGCGGCGTGCCTGCCGCGCCATCAAACAGAGCGAATAGAAAGGTGTTTACGGCATTGTAAACGGTGACCACCAGAAACATCAGCACAAAGCCGTAAAGCAGGTTCATCAGAAAGCCCAAAGTCCCACGGCACGTGACCATCATCCACCGGGCGCTGCCGCCGGGAAGCTGCTCGGTAAAGCGCAGAAAATGGTTGATCAACAGGTCTGTGACCATGCCCATCACGATGGCGGCAACAAACAGCATGTCCAGTTGGGCCAGTCCATACATGCCCAGCCCCATGAACACGAAGAAGCATACCGCGCCATAGAACCACCACTTGATCAGCACGGCCTTCAGTCCCTCAGGCACGCGCCATTTGAATCGTCGGGAGCGGTATTTCTCCAGCTCGGACTTTGTGTAGCGTGGGGTGTTTTCCGGTCTGGCGGATACCAGATCATCCACTGCGCCGGTATGAAGGTCATAATAGGACGAGGCTTTTTCATCACGGGGGGTCTGGTCGTCCTTTTTCATGGGCTCACGATTCCTCACTGAGCAGGATGGCGTCCATTTGGCCTGCTTCCTCCACGGGCAGGGAGGTATTGATGCGCCGCAGCAGCTTCCGCAGTACAGGCACCAGCAGTGTCAGCACAGCGCCTGCCCCAACAATCAGGCGATGCACTCCCAGCATGTCAAAGGCCCGGGTGATGTACCGCGTGCTGGCGTCCACTGTGATGGGGTTGTCCGTGCGGGTCAGAGCGCGGGTGATGCATCCGCGATAATAGGTATCGCAGCAGATCAGGATGCCCAGCATGGCAAACATCAAAACCAGCATGGGAATGTTGGTTTTCTTCCGGTGCGGATAGGCGTTGAGGAAGCATACGAAGGAAAGCAGCGAAAACAGCATCGTGCAGAAGCCGCTCAGCCCCATGCCGCTCAGCTGCAGCTTGGCGGTGGTGTTGGACACATGGGTCAGGTTCAGCGAGTAATACAGAAAGCCGGCGGCCAGCACCAGCATGGGAATGGTCTGGGGCTTGCGCTTGAGGGAAACCAGCGTCTCGCGGATAAATTCCTTCACGCCGCCGTGCTGCTTTTTGCCCTTGGTGGTCATGGCTCTCCCTCCTTTCAGCGAATGGCGTTGGTAGTGTCCTTATCGAAGAAGTGACAGCGGGTGAAGCGAACCTTCACCCTGTCCCCGGCCTTGTAGTCGCACCAGCCCCGGAGCTTGCAGGTAATCTGCGCGTCCTGGGTGTTCTCCCCACGGAGCCGTCCGTGCACCAGGGTGTTCATACCAAGATTCTCATTGGAGAAAACCTGCACGTCGATATCGCCGCCCGCCTCAATGTTTTCCGGACGGACACCCAGGACGATTTCCTTGCCGCGGTAGTCCTTCAGCAGGGCCTGCTGCTCCACGGCTAGCGGATGGCGGAAATAGCGGCTTTCCAACGCATCCTCCGTCACGCGGACGGTAAAGAAATTCATGGGCGGCAGGCCGATGAAGCTTGCCACGAACAGGTTGGCCGGGGTGTCGTACAGTTCCAGGGGCGTGCCCACCTGCTGTACATGCCCCATGGACATACACGCGATTCGGTCGGCCAGGGTCAAGGCCTCAGTCTGGTCGTGGGTCACATAGAGCATGGTGGCGTTCATGCGCTTGTGCAGGAGGAGAATTTCCCGGCGGGTGGCGCCGCGGAGCTTTGCATCCAGGTTGGACAGGGGCTCGTCAAACAGGAAAACCTTGGGGTTGCGCACGATGGCCCGGCCCATGGCCACGCGCTGGCGCTGGCCGCCGGAAAGCTGCTTGGGCTTTTTGTTCAGCTGATCCGTCAGACCAAGGATTTCCGCCGCGGCCAGTACCTTTTTGTGGATAACGTTGGGATCCTCCTTGCGCAGCGTCAGGGAGAAGGCCATGTTCTCATATACGGTCATGTGGCCGTAAAGGGCATAGTTCTGGAACACCATGGCCATGTCACGGTCTTTGGCGGGGGCGGAGGTGATGTCCTTGCCATCCAGCAGCAGCTTGCCGGAGGAAATGTCCTCCAGACCCGCAACCATGCGCAGCGTCGTTGACTTGCCGCAGCCAGACGGTCCTACCAGAACGATAAACTCGCCGTCTTTCACCTCGAGGTTGAAGTCAAACACGGCCTGCACCTTGTTGTCGTAAATCTTGTCCAGATGCTGTAAGCTGATGTTTGCCATGGGGCATCTCCTTTACGCCTTCTCCAGGAGAGAAGCATTGTAGGCGCTGAGCCTGCGGCTGCGCTGCACGGCTGCCACACCCGCTGCCAGGCAGCACACGGCGGACAGACACAGAAGGACAATCACCAGAATAAACTGGGAGGTTTCCATGACGGGCACCTCAACCACCTTTTTCAGCACGGGATCGCTGCGCTTGGTCAGAGCGGTGTGAGCCATCATGGGCAGGATGAAAATCCGTGCGATCTGTCCCACACCCAGCCCCAACAGCATGTAGCCGTAACCGATCTTGTAGCTCTTGACACCCTCGGAGGCGAGGAAGGAAATCAGCATGAACACCAGGTTGTATACGATGGACAGCCCGATCAGCCAGGTGTAGTACCAGTTGCCCACATCAGATTCGTAGATGCTGACGAAATACAATACATCAAAGAGAATGGCC
>CAMDVP010000132.1 GCA_945877525.1 uncultured Clostridia bacterium
GGAGCGCACCCGCCTTTTGCTCCATGTGGTCGATATTTCCGGCAGCGAAGGCCGCGACCCCGTGGAGGACTTCGATCAGATCAATCATGAGCTGCAAAGCTACGGCGAGCTCTCCCAGCGTCCCCAGATCGTGGTGTGCAACAAGACTGACCTGCCCGACGCGAAGGAAAACCTGATTCGCCTGCGGGAGCATGTCGCGCCCCTGGGCTGGCCCGTGTTTGCCGTGAGCGCCGCCACCCACCAGGGCTTCGATCCCCTGCTGGACGCGGTGGCCGATACCCTTGATGCGCTGCCGCCCATCGTCCACTTTGAGGAGGAAATTGAGCTGGACGAGACCATCAAGCCCGGCACCTTTGAGGTGGTGCGGGACGGCGCGGTGTACGAGGTTGTCGGCAGCGCCATGGAGCGCCTCATCGACAGCGTGAATTTCGACGACGAGGAATCCATGAACTGGTTCCACCGCACCCTGCGCCGCTGGGGAGTGATCGATGCGCTCCGGGCCGCCGGGGCCCGGGAGGGCGACACCGTGCGCATTGCCGAAATGGAATTTGACTTTGTGGAATAAAGGAGCTCAATATGGATTATCAACAAATCAATGCCAACGCCATCGACCAATGGTGCCGCGAGGGCTGGGAATGGGGCAGGCCCATCAGCCATGAGGAATATCTGCGCGCAAAGGGCGGCGACTGGCAGGTGTTTCTCACCCCCACCAGGCCTGTTCCCCATGCGTGGTTTGGCGATTTGAAGGGCAAGCGCGTGCTGGGCCTGGCCAGCGGCGGCGGACAGCAGATGCCCGTGTTCACCGCCCTGGGCGCGCAGTGCACGGTGCTGGACTACTCCCCCTGCCAGTGCGAAAGCGAGCGCATGGTCGCCGCCCGGGAGGGCTATGCCATCGAGGTGCTGCAGGCCGACATGACCAAGCCTCTGCCCTTTGAGGACGGCGCCTTCGACCTTATCTTTCATCCGGTGTCCAACTGCTATGTGGAGGAGGTTCGCCCCATCTTCCGGGAATGCTTCCGGGTGCTTAAACGTGGCGGAGCGCTGCTGTGCGGGCTGGACAACGGCATCAGCTATGCCTTTAACGAGGATGAAACCGCGCTCTGCCATACCCTGCCCTTCAACCCGCTCAAGGATCCCGCGCTGATGGCGGAATCCCTGCAGAACGACTGGGGCGTACAGTTTTCCCACACCCTCGAAGAACAGCTGGGCGGCCAGCTGGAGGCCGGCTTCCGCCTGACCGATGTGTATGAGGATTACAACACCGAGGGCAATCTGGCCCGCTACCATGTGCCCGCCTTCTGGGCCACCCGGGCCGTCCGGGAATAACGAAAGGATAGGAGATAGTTCACATGACCAGCAAACAGCGCGCATACCTGCGCTCCATGGCCAATACCCTCGAAACCATTCTCTACGTCGGTAAGGACGGCGTAACCCCCGGCACCGTGAAGGAAGCCTTCGACGCCCTGGAGGCCCGGGAGCTCATCAAGGGCTGCGTGCAGCAGGGCGCGCCCCTGTCCGCTAAGGAAGCGCTCGAATCCCTGTGCGCCCAGGTGGGTGCGGAGCCCGTGCAGTGCATCGGCCGGCGCTTTGTCATGTACAAGCCCAGCCGGGAGAACCCCCGCATCGTGCTGGAATAAGGAGATACCTCCATGCATGCCTATGTGCTGGAAACAGACCGCCTTACCCTCCGCTGCCCTACCGTGGCCGACGCGTCCGCGGCCTTCGTCTGGTGCTCCGACCCGGAGGTCAACCGCTTCATGCAATACAGCCTGTACACCCGGGTGGAGGATGTGGCCGCGTGGCTGAAAACCGTGGAGGAGGGCGGACTGTATGACTTTGCCCTGGTGCGCCGCGAGGACGGGCTGGTGATGGGCACCTGCGGCATTTATCCGGGGGATGCGCCCGAGCAGCCCTGGAGCTTCGGCTACAACCTGCGGCGGGACTGCTGGGGGCAGGGCTATGCTACCGAGGCAGCCCGCGCCATGATTGATTTTGCCTTCCGCACCTTCGGCGTGCGGGAGTTTGTCGCCAGCCATGCGGTGGCCAATCCGGCCTCGGGCCGTGTGATGGCACACTGCGGTCTGGTTCCCGACCACCTGGGCTCATACAGCCGCTTTGACGGTAGCGAAACCTTCCCCGCCTGCTTCCGGCGCCTGACGCTGGATCATCACGGGCAGGCACACCGCTATGCCTTCCGGCCCATGACAGACGCGCTGCGCCCGGAATGCCTTGCGTGGAGCGAAGCGCCCGCCGCGCTGCCGCAAGGCTCCCTCGCCGCCATGGATGAGTCGGGCAGTCTCTCCGGCTGGACAGCCATGACCCCCGGGAATGGCGGCATCCTGTTATCCTTCGCCATGCGCCCGTCGCTCACCGGGCAGGGCAGAGGCGCGCAGTTTGTCCGGGCCTGTGCGGCCCTTGCGCGGGAGCGCTTCGGCTGGGATATGCCCATCTTCGCGCAGGTACCCGCTGCCGACCGCCGCACGCAGCATGTGCTTGCGCGGGTCGGCTTCCGGGAAGCAGCCCCGGAGCAGCCGTCCTTTATACGAATGGAGCTTGCGCCATGAGCTATGTGGAGCATCCCTTCCCCCCGGTGGCGGGGCCTGACAGCCGCGTGCTGATTCTGGGCAGCTTTCCTTCGGTGCGCTCCCGGGAGGAAGGCTTCTTCTACGGCCATCCCCGCAACCGGTTCTGGCCGCTGATGGCTGCACTGTATAGCGAGGAAACGCCGCAGACCATTCCCGAGCGCCGCGCCCTGATTCTGCGCCATGGTCTGGCCCTGTGGGATGTCATCGCTTCCTGCCGTATCGAAGGTTCGTCGGACGCCTCTGTTCGGGACGCGGCGCCGGTGGATATCCGCCGGGTGCTGGACACGGCGGACATCCGGCAAGTTGTGTGCAACGGCGCGCTCGCCGGAAAGCTGTATGCCCGGTATCTTCAGCAAGCCGTGGGGCTGGAAGCCATCATCGCGCCGTCCACCAGCCCGGCCAACGCCGCATGGAGCCTTGCGCGGCTGATTCCCGTGTGGCACGACGCGCTGGCACTGCACATTCCATCCAAAAAAGCATAGCAGAGCAGCCGTTCCATGCTGTTCTGCTATGCTTTTATTTTGCTTTCACGAAGATCAGCTGCGCGCGGAAGGGCTCAGGCTGTCCCACCGGCCGCTTCTGAATCAGGCGAATCACACTTCGCGCGGCGGCCTCCGCCATTTCCTCAATCGGTTCCCGCACAGCAAGGTAGTCCAGCAGCCCATAGGTATGCAGCCGGTGTTCGCCGATGCCCATCACCGTCACGCGCCGCGCAGCTCTTTCCTGCTCGTTCAGCACCTTCAGCGCGCCTACCGTCAGCCGGGGAGAGATGCAGAATACCGCGTCAAGGTCTTTGCTTTCCTGCGCAATTTTCTCCATCGCCGCGACAGCCTCGCTGGTTCGCTGGGGATCCACCCGCATCAAGGATGCGGCCGTCATTCCCGCTTCCTCCAGCGCCTGCAGCGCGCCCTGGGTGCGGGCAGTGGCAGAGGATACGCCCAGCCTGTCTCCCAGCACCGCCACGCGCCGGCAGCCCCTGTCCAGCAGGTGCTTCATGGCTTCATAGGCGCACTCACAGTCGTTCATCTCTATCTGCACGCTGTTTTCCGGCCGCCCAAAGGCAGGATGCCTTTCAAAGAACACCGTTGGGATTTCCCGCAGTTCCACCTGGGGGCTTCGGCTGTCCGGTACATAAATCAGCCCGCTGGCATGCTGGCTTTTCAGGCTGTCGATAAAGCGCTGGCTTTGTTCGCCGCTCTCGTTGGAATTGAAAATCACGGCGGAGTATCCCTTTTCAAACAGCAGCCGCTGGGTGCTGCGCAACATGTTGCCATAACGCTCGTCCAGAATATCCGGCACAATGATACCCACCATGGGCAGCGTTCTCAGGCGCATGCCCTGGGCCAGCGCGTCCGGGATGTAATGCAGCTCCTCCATCACCTGGCGTACCCGCTTTTCCGTTTCAGCGGAGAAGCGTCCGTTCTGATGAATCACCCGGGACACCGTGGCTACTGACACACCCGACAGGCGGGAAACCTCCTGGATGGATACTTTTTTCCCTCCGCCCACACAGGCCACATCCTTTTTCTCAGCGTATCAGGCTCTCTTCATCACAGCCCGCAGGGTGAAATAGGGCCAGTCGTCATGAAGCCGCTCCTTGCGGGCCTCTATGTGAAGCAGATCTCCATCCCGGATCATGCGGAGCCTGGTCTTGAAGCAGGTTTGATAGAACCACTGCTCCACGATCAATTCGTTTTCATCCGCCCGGGCCACCGCGCAGGATTGATCGTAGGCCGGCATGGCAGACTGGGCCATGTGGGGGCGCCATTCCCCGTCCAGCCGTGCCTGAATGCGCAGACTGTCGTTCAGCGTCAGGCAAAAGCCCTCCTCCGTACGCTCAATGACCATGGTGCGCACGTCCGGGTTGCTGTCCGTATAGAAATCCGCGTTCACGTTCATTTCTCCCGCAGGGCGCAGCTCGGGCTGCAGGTGAAAGCGTCCTTCCACCGTATTATACCGCCCTTCCCAGCCATTTGCAAATGAATGTATTGCATAGCTGCCGGCAGAGGCGATTTTTCGTGTGCGCATATGCTCCGCCAGGGCCTGTGCTCCCTCGGGATCCGGCGGCAGGGTTTCCGGCAGAGGCTTTTCAAGCAGCGCCCTGTTCACGATGGCTGTCACCGCGTCGGTATCATGGGGTTCGCTGCCCGCCTGATGAATCGCCACCACCATGTCCCTGTCCGGGCTCATCAGGCAGTCCTGACCATGGCCGCCGGAGAAACGATAGGTGCCCGGCACGCTGTTCAGCCACAGCTGGTAGCCGTATCCCGATGCGCCGTTGTCCACCTGGCGTCGGGTTGCCTGGTCGATCCATTCCAGGTCGATCAGCTGCGTTCCCTGCCATGCGCCCCGGTTCAGATACAGCATGCCCAGGCGCAGGTTATTCTCCGTGCAGGAGGCCACGCCCGGAGCCGCGTGCAGCCCGCCGGGGAAGGTCATCCAGCGGAAATGCTCCAGGTCGAAGCCAATGGGGCGAAGCACACGCCGAACCATGTAGTCATACACGCTCTCCCCCGTTACCCGTCGGACCATTTCCCCCAGCATGCACGAGCCCGCTGTGTTATACAGAAATACGCTCCCGGGTTCATCCTCAATGGGGGTGGTGAGGTAGTTGTCCACCAGCTTTTCCCCAGCCAGGGGGCAGCGGCGCATGCCGTTGGTCATGCTCAGCACATGCTTGACCTTCAGTCGGCTGAGCTTTCCCTCATCCGCTACACCCAGCCGGCGCATATCCTCTGCAAACAGGTCGGCCACGCGATCCTCCACGCTCAGAAGTCCATCCGTGCAAGCCGCGCCCACCGCCGTGGCCACATAGGATTTCCCGAAGGAATGGCAGATATGAATGGTCTGCGGGGAATAGGGCGTCCACCAGCCCTCCAGAATCACCTTGCCATGCCGGGCCACCATGATGCCGTGCATTTCCGTGCCGCATTGCTCCAGCTGTCTGACCATTTCCAGCAGTACACGGCTGCTTACGCCCACGCTTTCGGGCGAAACTCGCTCCAGCGCCATCCTGTTCATCAGCATTCAACTCCTTTTCCTTTCGTTCTGGTGAATATCATATACAGTCCCATGCCCAGCACAAGCGGCAGCATATAGCTGCCAAACATCGCCTGCGCCCCGAAATGCTCCATCACCGCGCCACCGGCCATGGGGGCCAGCGCCTGACCGACATCCGCGCCCAGATAGTAGGTGCTCGAAGCCGCGCCTCTTCGCTCCCGTGACACGCTGCGCATGCTTCCCGACTGCAGCGCCGGCTGCACCACGCCGAGCCCCAGCGCCTTCATGACCGCCGCCAGCCCCAGCAGCAGCGCCGCCGCACCGGCCACAGCCGTGCTGCCTGCCGCGCTCAGCAGCGCAAAGGCTCCCGCCATCATGCCAAGGCCACCCAGCATCATCACGCGCATATGCCTGTCGGCCAGTCTGCCACCAAACATCCTTGCTGCAAACAGCGCAGCCGCGCTCAGCGTGAAATACCATCCCACATTGCCCAGATTCAGTTCCCTGCCATAAAGGGTGACGAAGCTGTTTTCCAGCCCCGTTGCGCCGGCTACCGCCATGGACAGCAAGCAGAAGGGCAGCGCCTCCACGGCAATCAGGTCGCGCCAGTGGGGACGCCCTGCGGCAGCCTTTCTCCCATGCACCGGACGCACCAGCAGCCCCGCCAGGACAATCGCCGCAACAATCAGCACCGCGGCCAGGGTAAAGGTAGTCTGCAGGCCAAAGCGCTCCCCCAACCACAGGCCGATGGTGGGCGCAATGGCTGTGGCGATGGTCTGCCCAATCGCAAAATAGCCCATGCCCTGGGTCATCTGCCTTTCGGGAATCACCCCTGCCACCAGCGCCAGTGTGACTGTGGTGGCAGCGGCAAACCCTATGCCGTGGATAATCCGCAGCGCCAGCAGCACCCCCACGGACGAGGTCATGCCATACCCCAGCATGGCCGCGCCGATCAGCGCCAGGGACGCCAGCAGCAGCCGCTTGCGCTCCAGCCGGTCGCTCAGCAGCCCGCTGAAGGGCCGCATACACAGCGACGCCACCGACAGCGCACCCACCACCGTCCCTGCCATGGACGCGGTATTGCCCAGCTGTGTCACATACAAAGACATGGTGGTGCTGACCATGCTGAAGCTGACGGATACAATCAGGTTGATCAGGAACAGCGCGATATACCCGCCGTTCAGCAGTCTGTCCCTCTGTTGCATACAAACGTTCCTTTCATGCAGCGGTTTCCCTCCGTCACGGCGACGCCATGGCTCGGCGCTTCCGGATACATCAGCTCGCAGCCATTCTCCGAAAAATGCAGGCGATAACGAGTTTCGCCCATTTCAGACATGCACTTGCCCACAAATTCCAGCGTATACGGGGCTGTCCAGCCGCCGCCCAGCAGCTGCGCCTGATCGTCCGGGCCGAATACCGACCGGTCGAGCCTCAGCTCGTTTCCGTAAAGCAGCCGTTCCGGGTTATCCGCGCAGCCGCCGTTCAGCCCGATGCGCCATGTGCGTGCATCTTCTCCCCGGCACAGCGTCAGCAGCGTTTCTCCCTGCGCCTCCCTTACGCAAAGGCGGCTTCCATCCTCCATCCGCCATGAGCCCCGGGCAAGCTCCCGGGCCATACGCGCACTCCCCACAGGAAAAATAGATTTTAGCCGCGGCATATTCTCCCCTTCCGCCGTCTCCTCAAAGCCCGGCAGCAGATAGCGCTCCGCCGCCTCCAGCGCATAGGAGGAATCCGTCATGTCCGACAGCATCACCACTGCCGCCTCATAACGTGGCAGGATCAGGGCATACTGTCCCCATCCGCCGTCCATACGATAGCCGCCAAAGCGGTTCATCCACAGCTGATAGCCATAACCTGCGCCATTTCCATCCTGACCGGTATGTACCCTTGGCATGCAGGCCATGCGGATCAGCGCCGGATCCAGCAGCTGCGTGCCTTGCCAGGTTCCTTCCTGTAAATACAGCCGTGCGAAGGCCATCATCGTCCTGGCCGAAGCAGAGGTCAGCACGGGATTGTACTGTCCCTTGCCGTTGGTGGGGGCCAGCAGCGGCGCATTCATGGGGCTGAGAAAGCGGCTGCTCTGGTAGCACTCAAAGCTCATGCCCACCGCCCGCTCTGTCACCGCATAAATCATATGGGGCACGGTGTTGTTGTAGCGAAAGGTCTGTCCAGGGTCTTCCACCAGCGGCGTGCGGAAAAACTCGTGAATCAGGTCGGCATTCACATCAGCAAGCAGCACAGGGAAGGGATCCTCCTCCTGGCCTGTACGCATGGTGAACAGATCCTCCACCGTCATCCGGCGCATTCTTGGATCCGCAGGGGTTTCCTCGGGAAAGAAGTCGCACACCCTGTCCGCGAGGGACAGCCTGCCCTCCTCGATGGCCTTCAGGGCGCTGAGCACCAGTATGGATTTAGCCGCCGAGCACAGGCGGTGAGGTGTGTCCAGGGTGTAGGGCGGGGCCGCATCAGCATACAGCAGCCGCCCGCTCCGCCAGATCATCAGGGCGTGCAGCCGATAGGCATGGGCGTCCAGCGCCTCCAGAAAGCGGCGCACCGCGCCGCCGCCGATACCTTTTTCCATTTTTCTCATCCTTTCACGCCGCCAATCACAATCCCCTTGACAAACCCTTTCTGCAGGAAGGGATAGATCAGCAGCACCGGAATCAGGGCAATCACCGCAATGGCCATGCGCACACCCACACTTGGCACTGTCACGCCCGCGGTCAGGGCGGAGTTCGCCGCATTGTTGCTGATGAAATCGGCGCTGGCAATCAGGCGGTTGAGCAGGTTCTGTATCGTATACAGATCCGTGCGCTTCACCAGATAGTACAGGCCGTTCATCCAGT
>CAMDVP010000133.1 GCA_945877525.1 uncultured Clostridia bacterium
TCCACGCTGGACTGGGCCAGCGCCCACAGCCCTCCGGCATGGTCCTTGTCCGTGTGGGTCAGAATCACCCCGTCCAGCCGCCTGATTTCCAGCTGGCGCAGCGCCGAGGACACCGCGCCCCAGCTTTCCGCCGTACCCGTATCAATCATATACACGCTTCCGCCGCTTTCCAGCAGCAGGCAGTCCGCCTTGCCCACGTTCAGCGCCAGCAGGATCATTCCTTCCTCCGGTTCCGCCGCCGAGCAGCCCGGCAGAAGCATCGCTGCCAGCAACAGCGTCAGCAGCCTTCGCTTCATCTTTCCCACTTCCTTTCCCGATAATCATACAACGAATAACGCCCGCCGAAACCTGCCGCTTTACGGAAAAAGCCGTCTGTGCTACAATGGCGGCAGGAGGCGATACCATGGAGGAATGGATGCGCATGGCCCTGGAGGAGGCCCTCGCCGCGCTGGCGGAGGGCGAGATCCCCGTAGGCGCGGTGCTGACCCGGGAGGGGCGGCTTGTCTGCCGGGCGCACAACCGGCGCGAAGCATGGCATGATCCCACTGCCCACGCGGAGCTGCTCTGCCTGCGGGAAGGCGCCCGCCTTCTGGGCGACTGGCGCCTGCGGGACTGCACCCTCTATGTGACGCTGGAGCCCTGCCCCATGTGCGCCGGTGCCATGGTGATGAGCCAGCTGGGCCGGTGCGTATTCGGCGCGGTGGACGAGCGTCAGGGCTGCTGCGGCAGTCTGTACGACCTGCCCGGCGACCCGGCTCTGGGGGCCGTGACCCGCTGGCAGGGAGGCGTATTGCAGGAGGAATGCCGCAGGCTGCTCCAAACGTTTTTCCAGGACAAACGCGGCAAGGCGTAAAGGAGGCATACAGATGACGCTGAACGAATATCAGGCGCTTGCCCTGACCACCCTGAACCCCGCCCTCAGCCGGCAGGAGACGCTGCTGAACGGGATTATGGGACTATGCGGTGAAGCGGGCGAGGCCATCGATCTGATGAAAAAGCATCTGCATCAGGGACACGCGCTGGACAGGGAGGCACTGCTCCGCGAGCTGGGCGACGTGGCCTGGTATCTGGCGGAAACCGCCTGGGCGCTGGACGCTTCGCTGGAGGAGGTTTGCCAGGGGAACATCGACAAGCTGCGCAGACGCTATCCGGAGGGCTTCAGCCGGGAGAAGTCCCTGCACCGGGAAGCGGAATAACCCGCCCGAGGAGGAATGCTCCCCCTTCCAAAAGAAGAGGGAGCATTCCTTTATCCGCGTATCAGTTCAATCAGCGCGTCCGTCACCCGGTCCATATCCTCCGCCGTGCCTACGGTTACCCGCAGCCAGCTTTTCAGCCGCGGGGCCGAAAAATGCCGCACCAGAATGCCGCGCTCCCGCAGCGCCTGCTGCACCGGGGCCGCATCCTCCTGCGCTGCGCGGACGAACAGGAAATTCGTGGCGCTTTCAAGCACCGTGATCCCTGCTGAACGCAGGCGGGTATACGCCTTGTCCCGGGCCGTAACCACCTTCGCCACACAAGCGGCGGTATAGTCCCCGTCCAGCACGGAGGCCGTGGCAGCGGCCTGGGCCAGCCGATCCAGGGGGTAGCTGTTGAAGCTGTCCCGGATGCGGCGCAGGGCGCTGATCAGCCGGGTCGAGCCCAGGGCATAGCCCACCCGCATGCCCGCCAGGGAGTGACTCTTGCTGAAGGTGCGCACCAGCAGCAGATTGTCGAACTCTGTCAGCAGGTCGCAGCAGGTTTCCGGGGCGAAAGCGGCGTAGGCCTCGTCCACCAGCAGCACTGCGTCGTTTGCACGGCTGTGGGCCGCCAGCCGCCGGATTTCCCCCTTGTCCAGCCAGAGTCCCGTGGGCGCGTTGGGATTGGCCAGCGCCACAGGCAGGCCCTGCATCAAGCCGTCCGTATCCACCGTGAAGTCCTCCCGCAGGGGGACGGTGCGGTAATCCACGCCGAACAGCCGGGCATACACCGGATAGAAGGAATAGGTCACGTCCGGCGCCAGCAGCGTTTTCCCCGCAAAAAACGCCGCGAAGGCAAAGGCCAGCACCTCATCGGAGCCGTTGCCGCAGAAAACCTCCTCCGGCGAAACGCCCATCACCCGGGCAATGGCTTCCCGCAGGGATGTGGCTTCCATATCCGGATACAGGCGCAGGGAGTCGCACAACCCGTCGATAGCCTGCGCCACCCGGGGCGAAGGCGGATAAGGATTCTCGTTGGTATTCAGCTTGATGAACTGCCGATCCTTGGGCTGCTCTCCCGCCGTATAGGGGGTCAGGCCCAGGGCCAGCTTGCTCTCATAGGGCATGGCTGTCACATCCCTCCATGATTGTCAGGCGTTCTTCGCCCTCTCCAGCGCCTGCCGGCACCAGTCCAGCAGCAGGGAAAAGTCCATTTCGCAGGGCGAATCCCCCCTGCGCAGCGCCAGCGCACGCGCCGCCACATGCGCGTCCAGATCATTGGGCAGGGCCGTCAACTCCGCCATGGTGCGTGGAAAGCTGCCCGTTTCCAGCAGCGTCAGCGCCTGGATCATATACAGCGCCATTTTACCGCACCCCGGCAGCGCCTCCACACTGCGCGCCGCGCCCCGGTAAATCCGCCGATGGCACAATTCGTGATACAGGTTGCCCGCGCTCAGCTGCACAAAGCGGCGAAGATCCTCCCGGGTGCTTTCCGGCACCAGCGCTTCAAGGCTTCCCACCCAGTCCCTTGTGCTGCGGAACAGGCAGGCAATTTCCAGCGGATTCCACGCCGCCAGTTCCTCCCGCCCGCAGATGAACCCGCAGGCTTTCTCCGCCCAGGGCTGCTCCTGAATGATCCGCCTGTATGCGTCCAAATCCGCCGTGGACAGCCCCTCCAGAACGCACATCACGTCCAGATCGCTTTGCTCATCCGCCTCACCCCGGGCATAGCTGCCCTGCAGGCCCAGGTAAATCAGCCGCGCTCCAAAGGCGTCCCGGAGCTGCACAGCCAGGTCGTTCATACACACAGACGCGTCAAGCATGAGCGTTTCCCTCCAATCTGCGTACGGGCACGCCCTCCCGGGCCAGATAGTTCTTCAGGTCGCCAATGCGCAGAATGCCGAAGTGAAACAGCGTCGCTGCCAGGGCCGCGTCGGCCCCGCCCAGGGTCAGGGCGTCACGGAAGTGTTCGGGCCTGCCCGCACCCCCGCTGGCAATCACCGGCACGGGCACCGCATCGGCCACCGCGCGGGTCACGTCCAGGGCAAAACCCTCGCCCACCCCGTCGGTGTCCATGCTGGTCAGGAGAATTTCCCCCGCCCCCCGGCGCACGCCCTCAGCGGCCCATTCCAGCGCATCCATGCCGGTATTGACCCGCCCGCCGTTGACATACACGTCCCAGCCGCCGCCGGGGCGCTTTTTCACGTCCATGGCCAGCACAATGCACTGACTGCCAAAGCGCAGCGCCGCCTCGGTGATGAAGTCCGGATTGCGCACGGCGGGGCTGTTGATGGACACCTTGTCCGCCCCCCTCAGCAGGATTTGCCGGATCTGCTCCACCTCCGAGATGCCGCCGCCCACCGTGAAGGGGATGAACACCTGCTCCGCCACACGGCTGACCACGTCCAGCATGGCGCCCCGGCCCTCATGGGAAGCGTTGATGTCCAGCAGCACCAGCTCGTCCGCGCCCTCCCGGTTGTAGCGCACGGCAGCCTCCACCGGGTCGCCCGCGTCGCGGATGTCCACAAAGTTCACGCCCTTGACCACCCGGCCGTCCCGGATGTCCAGGCAGGAAATGATGCGCCTTGTCAACATGAGGTCGCCTCCCCTCCCTGCCACAGGGCGAAGCGCCGCAGCATGCGAAGCCCCGCCTCGCCGCTCTTCTCGGGATGGAACTGCGTGGCCATCACATTGCCCCGGCATACTGCCGCAGTGAAGGTCTGGCCATAGTCGCAGGCGGCGGCGGTATCATCGTTGACCTGCGCGGCACAATAGGAATGAACAAAATACACGCAGGGATCCTCCCCTGCGTCAAACAACGGGCAGGCGCGGGTGTGCAGCGTGTTCCAGCCCATGTGGGGCACCTTCAGCCCGGGCGCTGCCAGGCGGGTAATTCCCCCTGAAAACAGCCCCAGGCCCTCGTAATGCCCGTTTTCCTCGCTCCACTCAAACATCATCTGCATCCCAAGGCAGATGCCCAGCAGGGGCTTGCCGGCTTTTGCCGCGTCCATCACGGCGCGATCCATGCCCGTCGCGCGCAGCTGCGCCATGGCGTCACAGAAGGCGCCCACGCCGGGCAGCACCACCCGCTCCGCCCGGGCCACCGCCGCGGGGTCGCCGGTGATTTGCGCCTCAAAGCCCAGATACTCAAAGGCTTTCTGCACGCTGCGCAGGTTGCCCATACCATAATCGACAATTGCGATCACGCCCCCGCCTCCCCGATAAAGCGTTCGAAGTTACGGTGCAGAATATCCTCCCGCTCCTCCTCCGTCAGCGGCAGGGCCATGAAACGGGCAACCTCCTCCCTGGGCTTCCACATGGGATAGTCCGTGCCGAAGAACACCTGCTTCGCGCCGTAGCGGTGGATAATCTTGACCGCCTCCTCCGGCTCCAGCGCATACAGGCTGGAGGAGCAGTCCACATACACATTGCTCCTCCCTGCCAGCAGTTTCCATGCGTCGTTCCAGACCGACCAGCCCCCCAGGTGGGCGCAGATGGCTCGCAGGGACGGCACATGATCCAGCGCCCGGGCCATGCGCTCAGGTTCGCTGTATGGATAGCGGCTGTCCCCGGTGTGAACCAGCAGGGGAAGGCCGCGCTCCGCCATGGCCTCGAACAGGCGGATGGCCGCCGGGTCATCCAGGCAGAAATGCTGGAAATCCGGGTGCAGCTTCACGCCCCGCAGCCCCAGGGACAGGATGCGGTCAAGCTCCTTCTCCATTTCGGGATGGTCAGGGTGCATGGTGCCGAAGCCGATGAACCGGTCGGGATGCTCCTCTACCGAACGGGCAATAAAGTCGTTGATCGCAGCCACGCGCTCCCAGGTTACAGCCACCGAATGAACCAGATGACGGGTAATGCCCGCCTCCTCTCCGGCACGGAGCAATTCGCCCACCGTACCGTCCAGATCCATGGGAATACTGTAGAAATCGCCGATGGAGGCCGCCGCCTTTCGGGCAATTTTATTGGGATAGATATGCGCGTGGGTATCGATGATGGTCATGGGGTTCGCCGCCTTTTGTATACAATCAGTGCGTTCAAGAAAGGGGCAGGCAGAAGCCTGCCCCAGGGGGTATCAGCCAAGGATTCAGCGGTACAGGATTTCATCGCGCCGCGGTCCGTTGGACACCATGCGAATGGGCGCGCCGCAGGCCTTCTCGATATATTCCACATACTTGCGGCAGTTTTCCGGCAGTTCGTCGTAGGACTTCACGCCGCGGATGTCACACTTCCAGCCGGGGAGCTTTTCATACACAGGCTTGCACTTCTCCAGCAGAGGGGTGGCAGGGAAATCGGTGATGCGCTCGCCGTTCAGTTCGTAGGCCACGCAGACGGGGATTTCATCCAGATAGCCCAGCACGTCCAGGTTGGTCAGCACAACCTCCGTCGCGCCCTGCACCATCACGCCGTAGCGGGTGGCCACCGCGTCAAACCAGCCCACATCCCGGGCACGGCCCGTCGTCGCACCAAACTCACCCGCGTCACCGCCCCGGCGGCGCAACTCGTCGCCCTCGTCACCCTCCAGCCGGGTCACGAAGGGGCCTGCGCCCACGCAGCTGGAATATGCCTTGGTCACGCAGTAGATGTCGGTCATGTCCCGGGGACTCACGCCTGCGCCCACGCAGCCAAAGCCCGCCAGGGGCGAAGAGGAGGTGGTGTAGGGATAGATGCCGTGATCCGGGTCGCGCAGGGAGCCCAGCTGACCCTCCAGCAGAATCACCTTGCCCTCCTGGTTGGCCTTATGCAAGAACAGGGTGGTGTCGCACACCATGGGACGGATCTTCTCCGCCAGCGCCGCCAGCTTTTCCATCAGCGCGTCGATGTCGATGGCGGGCTTGTGATACAGGTGCTCCAGCAGGCAATTTTTCTTCACCAGGGCGATTTCCAGGCGCTTGCGCAGAATATCCCTGTCATACAGCTGGCATACCTGAATGCCCACCTTGGCAAACTTGTCGGAATAGAAGGGCGCAATACCGGACTTGGTGGAGCCGAAGGCACTCTTGCCCAGGCGCTCCTCCTCAAACTTGTCAAAGTCGATATGATAGGGCATCATCACCTGGCAGCGGTCGGAGATCAGCAGCTTCGGCATGGGCACGCCGCGGCTGGTCAGGGAGTCCAGCTCGCTGAGCAGGGCCTCGATGTTCAACGCCACGCCGGGGCCAATCACGTTAACCACGTTCTGGTGAAACACACCGGAAGGCAGCAGGTGCAGGGCAAACTTGCCGTATTCGTTGATAATGGTATGACCCGCGTTAGCGCCGCCCTGGAAGCGGACAACCACGTCGCTCTTTTCCGCCAGCAGGTCGGTCACTTTGCCCTTGCCCTCGTCGCCCCAGTTGGCGCCTACAATGGTATGAACCATGAATAATCCTCCTTAACGGCTGGAAAGCCGCGTCATTGCATAAGAACACAGCATCAATTATGCCCCATCATCGAAGCAATGTCAAGGGCGGAATGGCGGTTTGTCGTGATAAAGTGCGAAAATTGACGTCCCGCGGCAGCCGACAGAGACCATCAGGAGGCCTTTTCTGCACACCCCTTCTCCGATCAAAAGGCCGCCCGCCGGCGCTTTCCTTCGCCGGCAGACGGCCTGTTTGGTTGTTTCCTTCAGAGCAGTATTTCGCAGGCAGAGCGCCCGCGGCGTGTCCGGCTTACGCCTCGTAAACCGCGCGGATCTCCTGAAGATAGCGCACAATGGGCAGATGCTGGGGGCACTGGCGCTCGCACTTGCGGCAGGCCACGCAAAGAGAGGCGTCGGCCTTGTTTTCCTTCAGCGCGTCATAGTGCTTCTGATTTTTCTCCTCGCCGCGGAGCAGGGCGTTGTCGTGACCCTGGAAAATGGCGGGAATCTTCACGCCCCGGGGGCAGGGCTGGCAGTAGCTGCAGCCGGTGCAGCGGGTCTTGGTGCGGCGCAGATAGGTTTCCTTCACCTCGGACAGCAGCGCGGCCTCCTCCGCCGTCAGCGTCTCGCCCTTGTCCACGCTGAAAATGCGCAGATTGTCCTCCACCTGCTCCATGGTGCTCATGCCGCTGAGGATGGTAATCACCTCGGGCATGGTGTACAGATAACGGAAAGCCCATTCCACAGGGCTGCGCTTCACCGGGAAGGCATCGTAGAGGGCCTTCACCTCCTCCGGCGGATTAGCCAGCAGTCCACCGCGCAGGGGCTCCATCACCACCACGCCCACGCCCTTGCGGCCCGCCTCGCGGATGCCGTTCAGGGTGGCCTGGGTGTTGCCATCCAGAATATTCATCTGTACCTGGCACATCTTCCAGTCATAGTCGTTCAGGATTTCCAGGAAGGTGTCGGCATTATCGTGGAAGGAAAAGGCGGGGTAGCGGATTTTCCCCTGGGCCACAGCCTCGTCCAGGAACTTGCGGTAGTTCAGCTTCCGCATCTGCGCAAGGCGTTCCCTGTCCATGGCGTGAAGCAGGTAGAAATCCACATGATCCACCTGGAGCTTCTGCAGCTGCTCATCCAGCAGGGCCATCATGTCCTCTTCTTTTTCCACCTTCCACACGGGCAGCTTGGTGGCCAGAAGCACCCTGTCCCGATAGCCGTCCTGCAATGCCTTGCCCACCACCAGCTCGCTCTCGCCGCCATGATAGGGATAGGCCGTGTCCACATAGCGCACGCCGCCGTCAATGGCGCGGCGAATCATCCGGATCGCCTCCGCCTGGTCGATCTTCCCGTCCGCCTGGGTGGGCAGGCGCATGGCGCCGAAGCCGAGTCCGCTGGAAATCCGTTCAATGCCGGGGAATGTGGTTGTCATCATGTTGCATCCGCCTTTCTTGCGTTACAGGTAGGGAATCATGTCGCTAAGCCGGTCAAAGATCAGGTCGGGCTTGACCTCGGAGGCTGCCACGTCATCCATGGTAGCCTCGCCGGAAAGCACCAGGATGCCGGTCATGCCGTGGTTCACGCCGGTGGCCACGTCGGTGTAGAGCCGGTCGCCCACCATGGCCATCTCCTGCAGGGTGAAGCCCGTGCGCGCCAGGGCCTCCTCCACAATGCCCCGGTTCGGCTTGCCCAGCACCACGTCCGGCCTGCGGCTCGTGCTGGCCTCGATCAGCGCCATCATGGCCCCCAGGTCGGGGACAAAGCCCGTCTCCGTGGGGCAGTTGAAGTCCGGGTGGGTGGCGATGTAGGGCTTTCCTGCGCGGATCAGGTCGCAGACAAGGCACAGCCGTTCGTAGGTCAGCGTGGTGTCGAAGGCCGCCA
>CAMDVP010000134.1 GCA_945877525.1 uncultured Clostridia bacterium
AGGTTTCCTTCTATCTGCTGCAGCACAATCAGATAAATCACAAAGAACACTGCCCGCATGGGATCCACCGAGAAAATCATGATGGCGCCAATGCCTCCGCCGATATAGGCGCCAGCAATGGGGATCAGCGCCGTGACGCCGATCAGGCAGCCGATCATCAGCGCATAGGGCATGCGCAGCAGCAGCATGCCTGCTGCGCACAGTCCGCCCAGAATGCAGGCCTCCGTCACCTGGCAGACAATGTAGCTGTGGAAGCAGTCCCGCAGGATGGACAGGAAATGCCGCAGCCTCTCCAGCCAAAGGGATGGAAGCAGACGATCCAGCAGCCGGTTAACCTGACTGCCAAGGCGTTCCTTGCCAAGGAGCAGATGTACCGCGAAAATCAGCCCCATGAACAGCGTAATCAGGCTGGACACAATGGTGGAGGTAGCCGACACCACCACGTTCATGACGCTTCCCGCGCCGTAGAGCATGGCGTTGAGGGCGGTGGTGATGGTCTGCTTGATCTGATCCTGGCTGCCCTGCCATTCGGACAGGAAGGAATTGAACAGCCCGCTGATATGGAAGGTTTCCTCGGCCCAGTTGGCCAGAGCGCCCACAGCATTGGGAATGGCGCTGAGCAGCACGGTGACGCAGTTCTGCAGCTCGGGGAGGATCATGCGCACAATGAAGTAAAGCACCAGGGCCACCGTGACAAAGGCCAGCACCATGCACAGCGCCCGAAGCCACTTCGTTCCCACGCGCACATGGAGCTTCTTCACTTTGCCAAGCAGCCGGGCCAGGTTGTGCTCGTAGAAGCTCATGAGGATGTTGACCACAAAGGCGACAATCGCGCCGAAGATCAGCGGCCAGGCCGCTTTCATAATCAGCCCCAGCGTGCCTATGGCCGCGTCCCAGTAATGGACGGCCAGATAAAGCAGCAGCGCGGCTATGCCGAGCTCCAGCAGTTGTTTCCGCTCCAGCTTCATAATTGCTCCTTTCCGGGGGCTGCGAAAGGCAGACCGGCCCTGGCAGCGCAAAGGCAGCGCCGCGTCATCATTATAACACACCGAAAAGCGGTTGAACAGGGCGCAGCGCGGTTTCTCATGGAAGTTTCATGCGCCTTCCGGCTTGACAAGACCGCCGTCATGGCCTACACTGTTTGGGAAGGGTTTTGCCGCAGATGAATCACGCCTGAAGAAGGTGCTCTGGATGAAGATAGACCTGAGCAGGTGTCGGCCCCCGGTGGAAATGGTTGACAACGCGATTCGCTGCAGGCGGTGAGCCCTGTGCGTTTGTATTGGAGACAAGGGAGGAACACACATGACGATCCTGAAATGGCTGGAGGGTTTGCGCGCGCCATGGCTGGACAGCCTGATGTCCGCTGTCACCGAACTGGGGGATGAAACCGTGTTCATGGTGGCGGGGCTGGTGATTCTGTGGTGCGTCAATAAGCGCTGGGGCTTCCGCTTTTTGCTGACGGGGCTGACGGGCAGCGTGATGAACCAGCTGCTCAAGGCCATTTTCCTGATTCCCAGGCCCTGGGTGCTGGATCCCTCCTTCACCATTGTGGAGTCAGCCCGAGCCGGTGCCACGGGGTATTCCTTCCCCAGCGGACACACCCAGTCCGCCGCAACGCTGTTCGGCACGCTGGCCATGTGGAGCCGCAGGCGGTGGAGCGCTCTGCTTTGTGTGGCCATGGTGCTGTTAGTGGGCTTTTCCCGCATGTATCTGGGGGTGCATACGCCCCTGGACGTGGGGGTATCCCTGCTGACGGGTGTGGTCACGGTGGTGCTGATTTGCTGGCTGTGCGACTGGGCGGAGGCTTCGTCCCGCCGCCTTATGTGGCTGCTGGCAGGTTGTGTGGGCTTTGCGCTGGCGCTGGTGCTGTATGTGCTGCTGGCCCCGGCCAGGGAAGCCAACGTGCCTGAATTTGACGCCCACGGCGTAAAGGCTGCCTGGCAGCTGATGGGCGCGATGGCAGGGCTTGCGCTGGCCTGGCTGCTAGATGAAAAGCGGGTGCACTTTGATACCAGGGCCGTGTGGTGGGCGCAGGCGTTGAAGCTGCTTGTGGGCCTTGGGCTGGTGCTGCTGGTGAAGAGCGGGCTCAAGCCGCTGTTTGCCCTGCTTTTTGGCGGGGCCGAGTGGGCCACAGGGCTGCGCTATTTCCTGCTGACCGTTGTGGGCGGCGCAGTGTGGCCCATGACCTTCGGCTTTTTCAGCCGCCTGGGCCAGAAGCAGCAGACGGCGAAGGCTTAAGACGATCATCGGAGGTATGGTATTTCCATGAATCAAGTGGTTTCAGGCGTGCCCGCCCTGGGTTCACGGGCGGAAAAGCTCGCCTTTTACAAGCATGCCCTGCGTATCACGCTGCCCATTGCCCTGCAGAACTTCATGGACGCAGCGGTTAATTCTGCCGACGTGATCATGCTGTCCTTTGTCAGCCAGGCGGCGCTGGGCGCATCCTCCCTGGCGGGGCAGGTGGCGTTTATTCACAGCAACCTTCTCTATGGCATTTCCTCCGGCGCGACGGTGCTGGCCTCCCAATACTGGGGCAAGGGCGACCGTCGGGCAGTGGAACGGGTCATGGGGCTGTCGCTCCGGGTTACGTTGCTCATCAGCCTGGTTTTTGCCCTGGCGGCAGCCTTCTTCCCGGAAGGGCTCATGCGCATTTTCACCAACGATCCGGAGCTGATTTCAGAGGGCATCGGGTATCTGCGGGCGGTAAGCCCCGCGTATGTGCTGGGCGGCTTTGCTACGGTGTACCTGTGCGTGATGCGCAGCGTGGAGCGGGTGAAAATGAGCGCCGCGGTGCATTGCAGCGCCGTGCTGATGAACGTGCTGCTGAACGCCTGCTTCATCTTTGGCATTGGCCCCTTCCCGAAGCTGGGCATTGTCGGCGTGGCACTGGCTACCAGCATTACCCGCACGGCGGAGGTGGCGGTGTGCCTGCTGGACAGCGCCCGCTGCCGGGTGATCCGCCTGCGGGTACGCGACCTGGTGGCGCGGGGCGGCGAGCTGATGCGGGATTTCATCCGCTTTGCCCTGCCCGCAGCGGCCAACGACATTGTGTGGGGCCTGGCCTTCAGCGTGTATTCGGTGATCCTGGGCCACCTGAGCAGCGACATTGTCGCGGCCAACTCCGTGGCCTCGGTGGTGCGCAACCTGGGCACGGTGGTGTGCTTCGGCACGGCCTCCAGCGCGGCGATCATCCTTGGCAAGGCCATGGGCGATAACCGCCTGGAGGAGGCGAAGGTGTACGCCACGCGCTTTGTGTGGCTGAGCATCATCACGGCGCTGCTGGGCGGCGTGGTGATTCTTCTGTGCCGCCCGGTGGTGCTGCAGTTTATGCACCTGTACGTGGTGGTGACAGACCTGGTCAAGAGCGAGCTGAGCACCATGCTGTACATCAATTCCTATTATATCCTGGGCATGTCGGTGAATACCATGCTCATCTGCGGCGTGTTCCGCGCCGGGGGCGATGTGAAATTCGGCCTCAAGTGCGACATGATCGCCATGTGGGGCTACGCGGTGCCCGTGGGGCTGCTGTGCGCCTTCGTGCTGAAGCTGCCTGAAATGTGGGTATACTTTATCCTGTGCCTGGACGAGTTCGTCAAGATGCCGGTGAACGTCTGGCATTACAAAAAGCGCGGATGGATACGCAACATCACCCGCGAGGGCGTGGCGGAATAAGCCGCGGGTTCTCGCGACATGGATTGAGGAACCGCAACCGGTGCAAACGGCGGCCGCCACGTTGGCTAGCGTCTGCCACGGGTTGGCAATATTGATGATCTGCCGCGGTCAGGACAACATAGACCCTTCCCGCTTTTTCAGCCTTTTTCCCGCAAGCTGCATCAGGCGATGCAAGCCGGAGGCCGCAAGGGGAATCAGGCAGAACACATAAGGGTAGACATACTGGCTTTTGGTTTCCCAGAATAGATGGAATAGCACGCCTCCAATCATATACAGGAACATCAGCTCCCAGCCACGTTCCTTTCTGCCGCCCCAAAACAGAAATGCACAAATGCCCGCGTAAAGAAGCAGCGAAACGAATTTGGCGCACATATCGGCAAAATCCTCTGCTTTTCCATCGCCATAGAGGGATAACAGCAGGGGTGTATAGGTCGTTTGGTCAGCAACCTGCATGGGGCCGCTCCAAATGGATTGATACAGAGGATCGCACCAGGTTGAAATCACCTTGCGGTAGAAAAAGGAAAAAGCTTCCTTGGGATTCTGGATGATCTTGTGCATATTCTCGCATAGTTTTTCTTTGCCAAGCTCTGCGGCCGGCTCCTGCTGAAAGCCGGTATCGGCAAAGGTATTATAGGAAAACTTATTATACCAGCCTGGCCCCCGGACTTCATTTTCGATATCCGTGCCCATGGCAATCCAGAGGACAGCGGGGCATCCCCCGTTCAAATCAGAATGGGTCTTTTCCTCCACATAGCCTTGAAGCAGCTTCCCGGGGACTATCATGCAAATGACGGCCATAACAGCAGCCATCAGCTGCCGGTCATTCTTTCTGTCAATCCATTGAAGCAGCAGGTAAAGGGTGATGGCAATGCCTCCTATCAGGTTGTTTTTCCGCAGCAAAACAGCCATGGAGATACACAGTAGCACTCCCAGGCAACTGGCCCAGGAAGAGGTGCGGGCAAAACGCAGGGTGAAATAGAAGCCCATGCATAAGAAGAACAGTCCGGGAATCTGCCCGTAAACAAACATGATGAAAAACAGTTGCGGGAAGAAAGCAAAGCTGAGCAGCAGTGTGAGGAAATGAACCATTCTGTCGCCGGACAATTCCTTGCTGATTTTCCAACAAAAAAAGTTGATGCCCAGCACCATCAGCAAATTAACAGAAAAATTCAAAACAGGTGTTAAGGCCAGGAAGGATATAAGCAGATCGAACATCATCAGCCCCAACTGGTGCGGATAAACAGACATATATCCGCCTTGCGCAAATGCATCATAATTGCCCTGCCTGAACTCCTGCGCAATGTGATACACCGTTCCGGCATCCGCCCGAAGGGCTGTATTGGAATTGGCAATCAAATAAGCCGCAAACGCACAATAGACGAGTGAAAACAGAAGAAACAGCCAGTGCTGGTTCAGATGCTTCAAAGACTCAGAAAAGCGCTGAAGCAGCAATACCAGCAGTCCAGCAAGCAGCAGGATCAGAATACCAGCCGCCCCAAAACCGTGAATGGTAATTTTCTCTGCTGCATCATAGCTGATGGTTGTGTGATAGAAAACATTCAATGCAAAGATTGACAATAAAATAAACGCCGCGATGCACCACAAGGTATTTTCCGCCAATGCATTCATTCTCTTACGCATTGTTGTTCCTCCGGGACAGCAGGTATTTGCCGGGCTGATGAAAGCTTCTTTAGTCTACCATATTCCATTTCCCCTATCAAGCAGTTTCTATTTCTATACACATAATCTGCCTGTCTGGTAACCGTTTGGGAGAATTTGTGTAATGCCAGGCTTTGCAACGCTCAATCAAAAATGTCTTGCCCCGGTTGAAATCCGGAGCAAGACTGCGTCGTTCTTTGCGCTTCCGTTCGCTGAAGTGGTTACTGAACACCGGCAAACGGCGGTTCAGCAGGAATACATGGGTTATTTTGTCCGATAGGCCAGCATAGCCTCCAATACCCTGGGCGAATGACACTGAAGCGTTACACGATCAAACAGGCCGAACCACTCATCCCCTGCGGAGTAATAGTTATTATCCCAATACACGCAGGGAATGCCCATGGCGGAAGCCCTGGAAAGGAAGGCATGCTCGAATTTCGCCCGATCCATGTCGTTGCGTTGCCCCTGGGGGCCGGAAACCTTGCTGACGGCGCCATGCTCTGTAATCATTAGCGGCACAGTTGGATGTGCATGGCGGAAATCCTTCAGCAGGGCAAACGCACTGTCCAGCTCCGCTTCCTCATCAGGGCCAAAGACAGAAACGGAGCCGACGGCATGATGGTCCAGCACAAAGCGCTCCGGTTTGTATGAATGCACCGTCACAATCAGCCTGTTATCCTCCGGAATGATCATATCCTTCAGCCCGGGCGCAGTGATTTGTGCGCCGACCGGCGGAATGCACAGCCATCGCCTGGCATTCTGGCCGCCGCTTTCGCGTATCACATCCACAAAGGCGGCGTTCAATGCGTTAACGGCTGCGCGCACATCTGGTGTGGCTCCGTTCCATTCCTCAGCTCCGCCTTCTACCCGCGGTTCATTCAGCCCCTGAAACACCAGCATGTCATCGTACCCTGCAAACCGCGCCGCCACTTGCTTCCATAGCGCGACAAAGGCAGGCAGCACGTTTCTCAGGGCCTTCAATTCGGTTCGCAGCCACAGGTTCTGCTCGTGGTGCGTGTTGAGAATGACGCGCAGCCCTTCCTCCAGGGCCCAATCCACCACTTGCTGCACACGGTTCATCCATGCCGGGTTTACCGGATAATCCGGCGCATCGCTGAAGTGTCCCGCCCAGGTCGTAGGAACCCGCAGCATATCAAAGCCTGCCGCAGCGTACATATGGATCATTTCCCGTGTGACAGGCGGATTGCCCCAGGCCGTTTCACCGCCGATCGCGTCCAGGCTGTTGCCCAAATTGATGCCGATGCCCCAGTTTGCAATTTGTTCCTGCATGTCTGTCCCTCCGTATCTTGAATATCTTCAACCGGGATCTTTCACATCGCAGGGGAAGCGAAGCAGCACGCACATGCCCTCCGGCTTCCGTTTGCTGACGCTTAGACCCCATGCGTTGCCAAAGGTAAGCTGAATGCGCTGATGAACGTTCAGAAGACCGATATGGCTGTCATACTCCGCATGCTCCAGCTTCTGCTGCAGTGCCGCCAGCTCTTCATCTGTCATGCCGCAGCCATTATCCTTCACAGACAGGTGAAGCTCCTTCCCATCGGATGACGCGCCAATCCATATTCTTCCTCCCGACGCACGATTGGCCAGGCCGTGGGAAATGGCGTTTTCCACCAGAGGCTGCAGGCAGAAGCGCACCACGGACACATCCTCCGTCCCCGGACTTACTTCATAGAACACCTGAAAACGATCGGCAAAGCGTACTGACTGAATGGAAACATAGGCCTCCACCTGGCGAAGCTCTTCCCGAAGCGGAACCTGCTTCACCCGGACATTTGCCGTGGCACGGAAGATGACAATCAGCTGGTCAATGACCGAAATCGCACGGGGATCCTGACGCAGGATCAGCACCTGAACCGTACGCAGCGTATTGTAAAGAAAGTGCGGATTGATCTGAGCCTGCAGCATGTTGATTTCAAATTCGCGCGAGCGTCGTTCCATGACAATGCTCTTCTGTCTGGCTTCGTCCAGACGTTTGAGCATCAGGTTGAACTGGGTGCCCAGACGCTTGATCTCGTCAGGATGGTGCGCCTGATACAGATATCCTGCGTTTCCGCCGAGGGAAACCTCCTGCATGGATTGGCTCAGCGCACGGATGGCTGACAGAAGATTCCGCTCAATGGCTACACAAACGAAGAACAGCAGGACAAGCAGCACAGCCAGCACCAGCATGGCCAGCAGCCATACGCGCTGTTGCTGGGTGGCGATGGTAGACGAAAGCACATACAGCTTGACATACCAGCCGTTTACAGACAGCTGGCAGCCCTGAATGCCATAATATCCATCCATCTCCGGAATACCATCGTACACCAGGGGCGCTTCAAACTCATCCGAGGCAAACAAAAGCGCCCCGTCCCTGTCATAGATCGCGCAGAAGCAGCCCTGCAAAGCCAGATCGCGAAGCATATGCTGAATGCGGCTATCGTCAAAATCCATCCAAATGACGCCCAGCCGTTCGCCATAGCCCGGAAGATGGCTGTTGCCGCCCGCTGTCAGGATGCCCAGGCGGATAGCCTCCCACTCTCCCTGCCGGTACTGCCATAGCTGGCGCGAGCCAGTCCAATCCAACTCAATGATGTCCTGCCTGCTCTGAATTTCATCCAGGTAATCCACCGTATACACGGTGGAGGCAAGTAGTCTGCCGCTTCTGTCATACATGGTCAGTCCGCCATAGTCCGGGGGCACATACCCCATTCGCTTTTGCAGCGCCCATAGCCGTCCGCTGGATGCATCTTCCGGCTCACCGCGGAAAATCGCCTGAACCTCCGGCGTAATGGCGATGCTTTCCAGTGCCTGGCGATAATCTGCCAGCAAACCGTCAATATAGGCTGCCATCTGCCCGGCAGATCGGGCGTATACCTGCTCCATCTGCTTCAGGTTTGTTTCATCATAGCGGTAATAGACGATCATCCCCGTTGAAGCGGCGGAGATCAGCGTGATGAATGACAGGAGCAGTACCAGGGTATGGCTCAGCCGCATCCGGCGATGCGGAGGAGGCTCCTGCGCATAGGCCTC
>CAMDVP010000135.1 GCA_945877525.1 uncultured Clostridia bacterium
TTCCTTGCCCGTGCGCACCAGAATTGCGCCCGCGCAGTAGAACAGGGTGATCTTCATCAGGCCGTGGCACACCAGATGGCTCAGGCTGCCCACCATGCCGGCGGGGGTCATCAGCGCCGCGCCCATGAGCATGTAGCTCAGATTACTGATGGTGGAGTAGGCCAGGCGGCGCTTCACATGCTGCTCCTTCACAGCCATGGTGGAGCCAAAGAGGATGGTGAAGCACGCCAGGGCCAGAGCGATGGTCTGTGCGGTGGTGCCGTAGAGGAAATCCGCGCCGAAGGAATAGTAGATGGTGCGCAGCACGGCATATGCGCCGGCGTTGACCACGGCCACCGCATGCAGCAGGGCCGTGACAGGCGTGGGCGCTACCGATGCCGCGGGCAGCCAGGCATACATGGGGAATACCGCCGCTTTGGTGCCAAAGCCTATAAAGGCCAGCAGGAATACGAAGCGCAGCAGCGCCTCATGCCCGGCGGTGCGGGCGGGATCCAGCACGCCGCCCAGGACAAAATCCGTCGTGCCGCCAAAGGTGAACACAAACATCAGCGCGATGAAGGCCAGCGCCGCGCCACCAATGGAATAGTACAGGTACTTGCGGCCGGCGTGGATGGACTTTACATCCTGCTTGTGGGTCACAAGGGGCAGGGTGATCATGGTCAGGCACTCGTAGAACACATACAGGGTGAACAGGTTGGCGGCCATGGCAATGGCCAGGGTGACGCCATAGGTCATGGTGTAGAAGGCGAAGAAGGTGCCGGGACGCTCCTCATGGGTCATGTATTCAAACCCGTAGAGGGAGGCCAGAGGCCACAATACCGACACAAGCCCCGCAAAGACGCAGCTCATGCCGTCTACCCGGAAGGCCAGGGTCAGCCCGTCCATGATGGGAAACAGCTCGTAGCGGGTTTCGGTGCGGGTAAGCAGAAGTACCCAGACCAGCGCGGAGGTGGCAAGCACCACCGCTTCCACATAAATGCCGCGGCTTTTCACTGTTTTCAGGCGGAACAGCGGCATCAGCGCGCCGCCCACCAGCGGCATCAGCAAAGCAATGTACAGCAGCATGACGGCCCTCCCTTACATCACAAGGCCGGCCAGGCCGGAGAACAATTCGACAAGCCCCGTGGGGAACATGCCCGCCAGAATGGACTGGGCGGTAAGCAGGATCAGGGGAATCAGCATGACGTGGGTCGGCTCGCACTTCTCAAAGAACTTGGGCTTGCCATCCCCGTCACGGCCGGGGAAGAAGCCGCGGATGCTGATGGGGAACAGATACCCCGCCGTCAGCAGCGCGCTGATGAGCAGCACCGCAGGCACCAGCCAGCAGAAAACGGAGTTGACACTCGTCATGCTCAGCGCGCCCTGGGCCAGGTACCACTTGCTCACAAAGCCCAGGCAGGGCGGAATGCCCACCAGACCCACGCTGGCCAGGGTGAAGCACCACATGACCACAGGCATCTGCTTGCCGATGCCCTCCAGCTCGGACACCTGGGTTTTGCCAGTTTTGTGGATGATGGCGCCGGCGGACATGAACAGCGTGTCCTTGATCAGCGCGTGGGCCAGCACATGGAGCAGCGCGCCCACCAGGCCCAGGGGAGTCATGGTGGCCAGACCCGTCAGCACATAGCTCACCTGGCTGACGGAGGAATAGGCCAGGCGCTTCTTTAGCCCGCCCTCCTTGAAGGCCAGAAGCGAACCCATGAACACCGTGAACAGCGTCAGGCACAGGAAGGCGGTCTGCACCCAGGTACCCCGGAGGAAGTCCACGCCCACAAAGCAGTAGATCAGCCGCAGAATGCCCAGCACGCCTGCCTTGGTGATAATGCCGGACAGCACCGCGCTGGCCGGGGCGGGGGCCGCCGGGTGCGCCGTGGGCAGCCAGCCATGGAGCGGGAACATGCCCGCCTTGGTGCCAAAGCCCAGCAGCATCAGGAACACGGTGGTGAGGATCAGGCCCTCATGCCCCGCCACGCGGCTCATGTCCAGCACGCCGCCGGGCACGAAGGCGAAGGACTGCACATAGGGGCTGAGCAGGAACACGCCCAGCAGCGCCAGGGACGCGCCCAGCACGGAGTAAATCAGATACTTGATACCCGCGGCCACCGCGTCCTTCTTGCCGGTATGCATGACCAGCGGCACGGTGAGCAGCGTCATGAACTCATAGAACATGTAGAAGGTGACAATGGAGCCGGCAAAGCACAGCGCCATCAGCACGCCCAGGGTGCAAAGGTAGAAGGCGTAGTACCGCCTCTGATGCTCCTCATGGGCCATGTATTCGAAGGAATACGCCCCTGCCGCCGCCCATACAAAGGCCATGACCACGGCGAAGAACTTGCCCATCGTGTCGGTGCGCAGGAAGATGGGCAGCGAATCCGACAGGGTGAACAAGCGTAGGGTCAGGCTGCCGGAGAACAGCACGGGCAGCAGCGCCAGCACGTTGAGCACCAGCACGCACAGGGTGAACGGGTTGCGCTGGCGCTTTTCCTCAAAGGGCCGGACAAAGAACACCGCCAGCCCCGAAAGAATGGGCAGAAGCACCGGAACAAGCAGATACCAGGAGCCGATCATCATGATTCCTCCTCGTCATCAATTAGCCGAACATCGTAAGACCCGTGGTAATGGCCTCAATGAGGTACTGGGAGAAAAGCCCCAGGGCGATGGTGGCCAGGGAAAAGCACACCAGCGAAGCGTTGAAGCAGAAGCCCCGCCGTCCTTTTTCGACGGGGTATTCCATTCCCTCCACGGGCTTGCGGTAGAGGGTAATGACCGTCTTGAGGAAATAGATGGTATTCAGCCAGGTGGAAATGGCCAGAGTGATGAGCACCAGCATCATGCGTCCCGAATCCGCCTGCATGGCCGCCATGGCGAAATTCAGCTTGCTGGTGAAGCCGCCCAGGAAGGGGAAGCCCACCATGCTCAGCGCGCCGATGGTGAAGGCCACGCCTGCGATGGGGCTGCGGAAGCCGGAACCCCGCAGGGCGCGGAACTGCTTGCTGTTGCCGGAGGCGTCGGCCAGGCCGCCGGCGGCAAGGAACAGCATGGCCTTGCACACCGCGTGGGAGAAGATGTGGAACACCGCCGCCATCATGCCCGCGTCGGTGCCCAGGCCGATGCCCATGTAAATGTAGCCGATCTGCGCCACCGAGGAGAAGGCGATCATCCGGCGGATGTCGCTCTGCCGGATGGCGGAAACCGAGCCCATGACCATGCCCACCAGGGCAAACACGAACAGCACGTTGTCAATGCCGGTGGTGGCAATCACGTCCAGGCCGATCACCCGGTACATGATCTTGATGAGCAGGAAGATGTATCCCTTGCTGACCAGGGCGGAAAGAATGGCCGACGAGGTGGGCGTAGTGTAGCCATAGGCGTCGGGTACCCAGGTGTGGAAGGGGAACAGGGCGCTTTTGATGCCAAGACCAATGGTGATCAGGGCCACCACCACGGTGAGGGGCATCTGGTACTGCCCGCTTTCGGCCAGGGCGCTGACGGCCTGACGGATGTTGCTCATAAGCAGGTGGCCGGTCAGGTCGTAAAGCAGGATAATTCCCAGCAGGAACAGGCCCGAGCCCACCAGGTTCATCACCATGTACCGGGTGGCTGCTACCAGCGTGCGGCCCTTGGTGCGGGCCATGATGAGCGAGCAGGCCGCGATGGTCATGATCTCCAGGAACACATAGGCGGTGAAAATGTCGTTGGTATACACCTGGGCCATCAGCGCCGCGGTGAGCAGCAACAGCATGACGTAGTACAGGCTCTGCTTGTCATGGAGAATATGATCGTCAATCTTCTTCACGCCGCCCATCAGGGACAGGAGCATCACCAGGCTGAAGAAGGTGGCGGTGACGGCCTCCAGCAGGCCGGCGCGGATCTCATTGCCCCAGGGAGCGGGGTAGTGGCCCATCATGTAGGTGTAGCTGGCGCCGTAGCGGGCCATCAGCACCGTGAACACGGCAGAGACAGCGGTGACCATCGTCAGCACCAGGAAGGTCCAGCGCCGGGCAAAGCCTGACTTGAGCACGGAGGTCAGGGCCGCGGAGCCCAGGGGCAGGAGGATGCAGGCAAAGGGAATGGATTGCCACAGCTCCATGTGCATGGCTTACTGCTCCTCCTTTCGGACCTGGGCGGTGATTTCGTCAATGTCCAGGGTATGGTAGCGGCGGTACAGCCGCACGGTGAGGGCCAGCATCAGCGCCGTGACGGATACGCTGACCACGATGCCCGTGAGCACAAGACCCGCTGGAATAGGATTGATGTAGGCCTCCATGGACTGTACGCCGTCCACCACAATGGGAGCGGTGCGGCCCTCGATGTATCCCTTGGCAGCCAGAAACAGGTAAATGGCAGAGTCCATCATGGAAAAGCCGATGATCTTCTTGATCATGTTCTTGTGGAGCAGCAGGGTGGTGAAGCCGATGCCGAAGAGGATCATGGCAGCCATTTCTTCATAGTTGTGGAAAAATCCCATGGCTTACATATCTCCTTTCCGGAACAGGGTGTAGAAGGCGTACATGGTGCAGCAGACCACAAGGCCCACGGCGATGTTCAGGTAGGGAATCAGCCCTGCGGAGAACAGCCTGCCGGGGGTGCCGGGGGAGATGAAGGAGGACAGGTGATTGGCCCCGGTGAAGAAGGAGTACGCCTTGCTGACAGCGTAGAAGCTCAGCGCGCACAGGGACACAACCTTAAAGGTTTTGAAGGTGAAGAAGCGCTCGGTTTTCCTGAAGCCGAAGGCGTTCAGGTACAGGATCAGGCCCGCGCCCATCACTGCGCCGCCGGAGAAGCCGCCGCCGGGGGAGATGTGGCCGTTCATGATGATATAAACGCCAAAGAGCAGAATCAGCGGCACCAGGAAGGAGGCGATACGCTGCAGAATCAGGTCGTTCTTGGGCTCGTACATGCGGTCGTCTGCCTCGGCCTCTAGCTGGGCCACGGCATCGCCGCCGTGCTTCTCCGAGGAAATGCGCAGGAGGATCAGCACCGAGCAGGCCGCAATGAACAGCACGTTGCTCTCGCCCAGGGTGTCGAAGGCACGATAGTCCAGGATCATGCCGGCGACAATGTTCACCGCGCCGGTTTCCTGCATGCCCTGCTCAATGTAGCGGCGGCTGACCTCGTTGTTGGCGGGATTGTCGGGGTTGCCGAAGGGCGGCAGATAGGCCGCTGTTTGCAAAAGCATCCAGATGATGCCCAGGCAAATCACCACGGCGGTGACGCGGTAAAACCACTGAGCCAGCTTGGCGCCCTTGCTGCGGGACCAGGCATGCACCTGACTGTACATGTCCTGCTCGTCGCGCAGAAGCAGGCGGCGGCGTTCGTCCCACTGGGCCTCGCGCTTCTCAGCGTCCCCGGCGGGGGCGTCGGGCAGCACCGCTTCCTCCTCCAGGTCGCCGTACATGGCGTCGTCCAGGGCGGAGGAGCCGTTTTTCAGCCAGCGGACAAAGCGCGGCCACCAGCTGTTTTCATAGTCATTCCTGGTCTTCGCCATGGCCGGGCACCTCCTTCTTCTGCAGGTCGATGGCATGGATTTTCTTCAGCGTTACAAACAGAAGCAGGCTGGTGATGCCGGCGCCCACCGCGGCCTCGGTGATGGCCAGGTCGGGGGACTCCAGCATGATCCAGATAACGCTCATGGCCAGGGACTGGCTCATGAATATGACAATGGAGGTCAGAAGGCTTTTGGTCAGGGACACGGAAACGGCGCAGATGATGATGAAGACCAGCAGGATGATGTTGAGAATTTCCATCCGTCAGTCACCCTCCTTTTCATGGCGCACCGTGCGCTTGTCCAGCACAGCCATGTCCTTTTCCAGTTCGTCGTTGATGGTGATCTCCATGCGGCCGATCAGGTGGGAGGACACGGGGCTTGTCATCCACAGAATGCAGATGACGATGAGCATCTTCAGCGTGGCCACTTCAAATCCGGTGGCCACCATGACGCCCAGCAGCATCAGCACAATGCCCAGGGTGTCGAACAGGGCAGCGGCATGGATGCGGCTCAGGGCATACTTGAAGCGGAACAGCCCCACCACGCCGGAAATCAGCACAAACAGCCCAGCCAGCGACAGCGCGGCGGAAAGGACGAAGCGAAGGCCCTCAAGCAGCATGATTTTCTTCCTCCTCCCGGCGGCGCTTTTCGCGGTAAACGCCCATGTAGATTTTCGTCAGCAGCACCACGGCCAGGAAGGACAGCATTACATAAATCAGTGCCACGTCCACCAGATAGCCCTCGTGCATCAGGAAGGAAAGAATGCAGATGATAATCACAATCAGCGTGCCCATCATGTTGATGGCAATCACGCGGTCGGCAATGCGGGGGCCGATAATGGCCCGCACAAGGCAGCACAGAAGCAGCACGCCCAGCACACACAGGATGCCGTTGTACATCACGCTGTAATCCTCAGCCATGGCGCTTTCCCTCCTCCAGGCGCATAATGCGCTTTTCCATTTCGGAATCCTCCAGCCCGCGGGCAAAGTCCTCGTCCAGGCAGTGCACCAGGAACAGGTCATCCCGCACATCCACGGTGATGGTGCCGGGGGTCATGGTGATGGAATTGCCAAGAATCACCTTTCCCGATCCTGTCTTGAGGCGGGTATGGAAGGAGGTGACCTCCGGCTGCACCACCAGACGAGGCGACCAGATGAGACGGATGGTAGCCATGCCCGACTTGAACACTTCGCCCACCAGATAAGCCATGTAGGCAACGGCCTGAGGCAGGCGGCGAACCAGCGCCCATTCCCGCCGGGGGGAATAATCCATGAACGCGCAGAGGAATGCGTACAATAGCCCGCAGACAACAAGCCCTGTTACGGCGATTTCCGCAGTCCACTGCCCGTTGAGAATCAACCAGAAGGCAAACAGCAGAACAAACATGGTGCAACCTCCCTTGTACGTTGAAAAAGCCGTGCAGTACACAGCTGAATCATTGTAATTCTTCCTATTAGATAAGTCAACGGCGGAAACGGGAAAAATGAAACATTTTTTGAACAATGCGTGAATTTCGTATGGGGTTGCGTTTGGCGGGGGAATAGGGTACAATAGATTTCCGAAAGAGCAAGGAGGGAAGGCCATGTTTCCCATTGTGAAAAAGCGCGTGCTGAACGATTCGGTCACGCTGATGGAGATTGAGGCGCCTCTGGTGGCGCGCAAGGCTCAACCGGGCCAGTTTATTATTTTCCGCATTGATGAGGCGGGAGAGCGCGTACCCCTGACCATCGCCGGCTATGACCGGGAGACGGGTACGGTGACCATTATTTTCCAGAAGGTAGGGTATACCACCGAGCGCCTGGACACCCTGAAGGAGGGCGACGCGCTGCTGGACTTTGTGGGCCCCCTGGGCGAACCGAGCCACACGGAGGGCATCCGCCGGGCAGCGGTGATCGGCGGCGGGCTGGGCGTGGCCATTGCCTATCCCCAGGCCAGGGCCCTGCATGAGGCCGGGGCGAAGGTGGATCTGATTGTCGGCTTCCGCAACGAGCAGCTGATCATCCTCAAGGACGAGCTCACCGCTGCCTGTACAGACCTGACCATCATGACCGACGACGGCTCCAACGGTCGCAAGGGCTTTGTGACCCAGGCGCTGGAGGAAAAGCTCCGGGCCGGAGAACAGTATGACGAGGTAATCGCCATCGGCCCGCTGCCCATGATGAAGGCGGTTTGCGACCTGACCCGTCCCTATCGTGTTAAGACTATTGTCAGCATGAATCCCATTATGATCGACGGCACCGGCATGTGCGGCGGCTGCCGTGTGACGGTGGGGGGCGAAACGAAGTTCGCCTGCGTGGACGGCCCGGACTTTGACGGGCATCTGGTGGATTTTGACGAGGCCATTGCCCGCAGCCGCATGTTCCGGCCTGAGGAGGCCCAGGCCCGGGAACACGCCCACAAATGCCGCCTGACCGGGGAGGTGCGTACCCATGGCTAACATGTCGCTGACCAAGCATCCCATGCCTGAGCAGGAGCCGCAGGTTCGCGCGGGCAATTTCAAGGAGGTGGCCCTGGGCTATCCCCGGGAGGTGGCCATGGAGGAGGCTGACCGCTGCCTGCACTGCAAGAATGCTCCCTGCGTGTCCGGCTGCCCGGTGAACGTGCCGATTCCCGACTTTATTGCAAAAATCAAGACCGGGGATTTCCGCGGCGCGTATGACACCATCCGCACCCAGAACGGTCTGCCTGCCATTTGCGGCCGCGTCTGTCCCCAGGAAACCCAGTGCGAGAGCAAGTGCGTCCGGGGCATCAAGGGTGAGCCGGTGGCGATTGGCCGGCTGGAGCGCTTCGCGGCCGATTTCGTGATGAATGGCGAAGGCGCCCCTTCGGAAGC
>CAMDVP010000136.1 GCA_945877525.1 uncultured Clostridia bacterium
CGAAGCCGAACTCGGCGTTATCCTCGAACAGGGAGTTGGCCCAGGCGGGACCATGGCCCTCGTTGTTGGTGGTGTAGGGGCAGGTGGGAGCGGAGCCGCCGTAGATGGAGGAGCAGCCGGTAGCGTTGGCCACGATCATCCGATCACCGAACAGCTGGGTCACCAGCTTCACATAGGGGGTCTCGCCGCAGCCCGCGCAGGCGCCGGAGAACTCGAACAGGGGCTTGAGGGCCTGGCTGTTCTTCACGGAAGCCTTGTTGGCGATGCGGTCGGCCACCTCGGGCACGGTCATGGCGAACTCCCAATTGGCCTCTTCCTTCTTCTGGGACTCAAGGGGCTCCATGGTCAGGGCCTTCACCTTGGCGGGGCAAACCTCAACGCAGTTGCCGCAGCCGGTGCAGTCGAGGGGGCTGACCTGCATGCGATACTGCATGCCGGCGAACTCCTTGCCGGTGGCCTTCTTGGTCACATAGCCCTCGGGCACTTCGGCACCGTCCACGGTGTAGATAGGACGGATGCAGGCATGGGGGCAGACCAGAGAGCAGTTGCCGCACTGGATGCAGTTTTCGGGAATCCAGGCGGGAACCTTCACGGCGATGCCGCGCTTTTCAAACTTGGTGGTGCCGGTGGGCACGATGCCGCGGGGATCCATGGCGGACACGGGCAGCTTGTCGCCCTCCTGGGCCAGCACGGGCTTGACGAACTCGTCGAAATACTTGGTGGTGCCTTCCACCTTGGCAGCCACGGCGCCGGTGGTGGCGTTGGCCCAGTCGGCGGGCACGTCAACCTTCACCAGGCCGGAGATGGCGATGTCGATGGCGTCCCAGTTCTTCTGGACAACGGCGTCGCCCTTCTTGCCATAGGTCTTCTTGGCATAGGCCTTCATGTACTCGTCGGCCTTCTCGTAGGGGATCACGTCGGCCAGCTTGAAGAAGGCAGCCTGCATGATGGTGTTGATGCGGTTGCCCATGCCCACCTTGGCAGCCAGGTCGATGGCGTCGATGATATACAGCTTTGCATGCTTCTTGGCCAGCAGCTGCTTCATGGAGGCGGGCAGGTGAGCGTCAAGCTCCTCGGGCTTCCACTGGCAGTTGAGCAGGAACACGCCGCCGTCCTTCAGGGAGGACACCATGTCGTACATGGTCACATAGGCGGGGTTGTGGCAGGCGATGAAGTCGGCCGCATCGATGAGGTAGGGGCTCTTGATGGGCTTCTTGCCGAAGCGCAGGTGGCTGACGGTCAGGCCGCCGGACTTCTTGGAGTCATAGGCGAAGTAGGCCTGAGCATACAGGTCGGTATGGTCGCCGATGATCTTGATGGAGTTCTTGTTGGCGCCCACGGTGCCGTCGGAGCCCAGACCGTAGAACTTGCAGCAGATGCTGCCCTCGGGAGCGGCGTTGAACAGCTCGCCCACGGGCAGGCTGGTGCCGGTCACGTCGTCCACGATGCCCACGGTGAAGTGGTTCTTCATCTCGCCGTCCAGGTTGGCGAACACGGCCTTCACATGGGTGGGGGTGAATTCCTTGGAGCCCAGGCCATAGCGGCCGCCGACGACCTTGATGTCCTTGCGGTCGGACTCGGCCAGCGCGGCGCACACGTCCAGGTACAGGGGCTCGCCCAGGGAGCCGGACTCCTTGGTGCGGTCCAGCACGGCGATCTTCTTGCAGCTGGCGGGGATGGCGCTGAGGAAGTGCTTCACGGAGAAGGGACGATACAGGTGAACCTTGATCACGCCCACCTTTTCGCCCATCTCGACCATCTTGGTCACAGCCTCGTCGGCCACGTCGCAGCCGGAGCCCATGGCGATGATGACCTTGTCCGCGTCGGGCGCGCCCACATAGTCGAACAGCTTGTAGCTGCGGCCGGTCAGCTCGGCCACCTGCTTCATGGTCTCCTCGACGATTTCGGGCACGGCGTTGTAGAACTTGTTGCCGGCTTCACGGCCCTGGAAGTAGATGTCGGGGTTCTGGGCGGTACCGGCCTGATGGGGATGCTCGGGGTTCAGGCCGCGGGCACGGAACTCCTCCACCTTGTCCCAGGGAACCAGGGTGGCGATCTCCTCATAGGTGGGAGCGTCGATCTTCTGGATCTCGTGGCTGGTGCGGAAGCCGTCGAAGAAGTGCAGGAAGGGCACGGAGCTCTTCAGGGTGGACAGATGGGCCACCAAGGCCATGTCGCAGGCCTCCTGCACGGAGTTGCTGGCCAGCATGGCGAAGCCGGTCTGGCGGCAGGCCATCACGTCGGAATGGTCGCCGAAGATGGACAGCGCATGATAGGCCAGGGCGCGGGCGCTCACATGGAACACGGAGGGGGTCAGCTCGCCGGCGATCTTGTACATGTTGGGGATCATCAGCAAGAGGCCCTGGGAAGCGGTGAAGGTGGTGGTCAGGGCGCCGGCTGCCAGAGAGCCGTGCACGGCACCGGCCGCGCCAGCTTCGGACTGCATTTCGGCGATCTTCACGGTCTGGCCGAACAGGTTCTGACGCTGCTGGGCGGACCACTCATCGGCCACCTCCGCCATGGGGGAGGAAGGCGTGATGGGGTAGATGGCTGCCACGTCGCTGAACGCGTATGCGACATGGCTGACGGCGGTATTGCCGTCCACGGTCATTTTGATTGCCATGGGGATTACTTACCTCCTTGACGCATGATGAACCGGAAAGGCGCTATTGCCCTCCGGCCCGGAAAACCGCGCTTCCGCCCCGCTGCGGGGGCGCGAAGAAAATGAGGAAAGGCTTTCTTCGCGCTTTCGCGGCACGACAAAAACACGGTGACTCCTCTATCGCATCAATTATAAGCGTTTGGTCGAATTCTGTCAATGTCGCGGCGGCTTTTTTCGCCCTGTCCCCAGCGGATTTTTTCCGTGGCGAGCTTTTTTCCTGCGGGAGCGGGGCGGCCGTGGGCTTTACAACCGCCATGAAAATCAGTATAATAAACTGTATTCGTTTGTCGATGGAGAAGCGAGGAGTAGGGCATGGCGAAGATCATTGCGATTGCGAACCAGAAGGGCGGCGTGGGCAAAACCACCACCTCTGTGAACCTGACGGCCATCCTGGCGGACATGGGCCAGCGGGTGCTGGCGGTGGACCTGGATCCCCAGGGCAATACCACCTCCGGCCTGGGGATGACCGTGGAGGATAAAAGCGTTTATGAAGCGGTGATGGGCCGCATCGGGCTGAGGGAAGCTGTGCAGCACACCGAAATCCCCGGGCTGGATCTGGTGGGGGCGGATATCCGCCTGGCCGGGGCCGAATTGGAGCTTGTGTCGGTGGACAAGCGGGAGTACCGCCTGAAAACTGCCCTGGCCGCGGTGCAGAAGGATTACGACTTCATCTTTATCGACTGCCCGCCGTCCCTGAGCCTGCTCACCCTCAATGCCCTCACCGCCGCCGACCGGGTGCTGGTGCCCATCCAGTGCGAATATTACGCGCTGGAGGGCGTAAGCAGCCTGATGAACACCATCAGCCGCGTGAAGAAAACCTTCAACCCCCGCATCGACCTGGAGGGCGTGGTGCTGACCATGCTGGACGGCCGCACCAACCTGGGCCTGCAGGTGGTGGCCGAGGTCAAGAAGCACTTCAAGAAAAAAACCTTCGCTACCACCATTCCCCGCAGCATTCGCCTGGGCGAGGCACCTTCCCACGGCGAGCCGATCCATGTGTACGACCCGCGCTCGGCGGGGGCGGTGGCCTATCGGGCCCTGGCGGCGGAGCTTTTGGAGCGAAACGGCGTGAAGGTAAAGAAGTAAGGAGCGTTGATGATGGCGAAGAAGTCCCACGGTCTGGGCCGCGGCCTGGACGCGCTTTTGCCCGAGGCGGACGAGAGCCTTTCCGGCGGCGTACAGGAGATTGCCATTGGCGATATTGACCCCAACCCCGACCAGCCCCGGCGCGTTTTCCAGGAGGAAAGCATCGCCCAGCTGGCCCAGTCCATCCGGGAGCAGGGCGTATTGCAGCCCATTCTGGTGACCCCTGAGGACGGAGGACGCTACCGCATCGTGGCGGGCGAGCGCCGCTGGCGGGCTTCCCGCGCCGCGGGGCTGGATGCGGTGCCATGCCTGGTGCGCGACCTTGACGTGATCCAGCAGATGGAAATTGCCCTGGTGGAAAACCTTCAGCGCGAGGACCTGAACCCCATTGAGGCCGCCCGGGGCATCCGCAGTCTGATGCAGCAGTGCGGCTATACCCAGGAGGCCGTGGCGAACCGCCTGAGCAAAAGCCGCCCCGCCGTGGCGAACCTGCTTCGCCTGCTGACACTGCCGGAGGAAGTGATGGCGCTGGTGGAGAGGGGCGCGCTGTCCGCGGGGCATGCCCGGGTGCTGGCGGGTATGGAGGATGACGCCGCCAAGCTGGCCCTGGCCCGGGAAACCGTCGACAAGGGATACAGCGTGCGCCAGCTGGAGGCGCTTGCCGCAAGCCGCAAGCCGGAGGTGAAAAAGCCCGCGCCCGCGCGCCATGCCCTGCCCACGGAGTTGCGGGAGCTGGAAAGCCGCGTCCGGGAAACCCTGGGCGTGCGCGCCACCCTGAGCGGCACGGTGAAGAAGGGCAAGATCATTTTGCAGTATTATTCCCAGGAGGAGCTGGAGCACCTGAGCGACCTGCTCTCCCGCCTGGGAGACGAGTGAGGCCATAAGCGCGCTGTCCGCATGCCGCGGCGGCGCTTTTCCCGGCCTGACGCCATGATGAAGGAGGATTTCCCGATGAGCAGGCAGCAGATCCCCGAGCTTCCCCGGTGGGACGGGCCTCTCTCCCACCCGTTTTACAGCAAGGTGGTCAAGCGGGCGCTGGACTTTCTTCTGGCGCTGATACTGCTGATTCCCGGCTGCATCCTGATGCTGCCCCTGGCGGTGTGGGTGAAGCTGGATTCTCCCGGCCCGGTGTTCTACCGGGCCCTGCGGGGAGGGTATCACAACAAACCCTTCTATATTATGAAGTTCCGCTCCATGGTGGTGGATGCGGACAAGACCGGCGGCTGCACCGCGCTGAACGACAGCCGCGTGACCCGGGCCGGAAAGGTGATGCGCCGCCTGAAGCTGGACGAACTGCCCCAGCTGTTCAACATCATCAGGGGGGACATGTCCTTTGTGGGGCCGCGGCCGGAGCTATTGCTCTACACCACGCAGTACACCCCCGAGCAGGAGTGCATCCTGTGGGTGCGTCCGGGCATCACCGACCGCAGCAGCATTGTCTATATCGCCCAGGACGAGCTGGTAGGCGAGGAAAACCCCGTGGAGAATTTCGAGAAGTACATCCTTCCCGAGAAGAACCGCCTGCGGGTGGAATACGCGAAAAGCCAGTGCTTCACGCTGGACATGCAGCTGTTTTTTGAGACCATTGGCGGCGTTTTTGGCAAGGCAAAAAAGATGGCCGGGGAAAAGGCCGGCCGGAAAGGAAGCCGGAATGCCTGAGGAAAGCAGTTATTCATATGAAGAAAAAACCCATGCGGCCTTCGGCGGCGCGCCCATCGACACGGGAAATCCCCGGGTGCTGGCGTGGCTGATCCGCCGCCATGGGCTGGAAATGACCCACCTGAGCCGGGGCAGCCACATCGGGGCCATCTTCTCCCTGGCGGAGATCATGGCTACGCTGTATACCGGCGTATTGAATGTAAACCCCGCTGACCCCGCCATGCCGGAGCGCGACCGGCTGATTCTCTCCAAGGGCCACGCGGGGGCGGCGGTGTATGCTGCCCTGGCGGAGCGGGGGTTCTTCCCGGTGGAGGAGCTGAAAACCCACTATGCCAACGGCTCGCGGCTGTCCGGGCATGTGAGCCACAAGGGCGTGCCGGGGGTGGAATTTTCGACGGGCTCCCTGGGGCACGGGCTGCCGGCGGCTGCGGGCATGGCCCTGGGGGCGAAGAAGGATCATGCGTCCTGGCGGGTCTACTGCGTGCTGGGCGATGGCGAGTGCGACGAGGGCGCCGTATGGGAGGCTGCGCTGCAGGCACGGCAGTTTGCCCTGGACAACCTGATCGTTGTGGTGGATTTCAACCGCATGCAGTCCCTTGATTTCTGTGAAAACACCCTGTCGCTGGAGCCCTTTGCGGACAAGTGGCGCTCCTTCGGCTGGAGGGCCATTGAAGCCGACGGCCACGACGTGGACGCACTGCGGGCCGCCTTTGACGAGGCAAAAGGAAATCTTGGCGGCGGGCAGCCCACGGTCGTCATTGCGAAAACGGTGAAGGGCAAGGGCGTGTCCTTTATGGAAAACAACATTCTGTGGCACTACCGCACGCCCCAGGGAGAGGAATATGAGGCGGCGCTGAAGGAACTGGAGGCGCAGAGGCCATGAGAGACGCATTTGTCCGGGCGCTGATGCGCGAGGCCGCGAGGGATCCGCGTCTGACGCTGATTACCGGCGACCTGGGCTTTGGCGTGTTGAAGCCCTTCTGGGAGACGTATCCCGATCAGTTTGTCAATGCGGGCATCGCCGAGCAAAGCATGACCGGCCTGGCGGCGGGGCTGTCCCGCACGGGCCGCACGGTGCTGACCTATTCCATCGGCAACTTTCCCACCCTGCGCTGCATCGAGCAAATCCGCAATGATTGCGCCTATCACGAAGCAAATGTGAAAATCGTGTGTGTGGGCGGCGGGCTGGTGTACGGCAGCCTGGGCATGAGCCACCACGCCACGGAGGACATGGCGATTCTGCGCGCCCTGCCCGGCGTGACGGTGTTCACCCCCGGCGATCCCCTGGAGGTGGAGGCCGTGGTGCCCGAAATGCTGCGCACCCCCGGCACCTGCTATCTGCGGCTGAGCCGGGGCGGCGAGCCTGTGCTGCATGACGCGCCCATCGAAAATTGGCGCGTACCCCAGGCGCTGACGCTGCGCCGGGGCGCGGATGTGGCGCTGCTGTCCGCGGGGGGCATCCTGACCCAGACCATGAGCGCCGCGGATATGCTGGCGGAAAAGGGCATATCCGCCGAGGTGGTGTCCTTCCCCTGCATCAAGCCCATTGATGCAGAGCGGATCCTTGACCTGGCCGGACGCTTCCGCCATCTGGTGGCGGTGGAGGAACACAACACTGTCGGCGGCTTTGGTTCGGCGGTGGCGGAGGTGCTGGCGGAGAACGGCTGCGGCTGCCGCCTGCACCGCATCGGCATGCCCGACCGGTATTCCAGCATTGTGGGTACGCAGCAGTATCTGCGCGGGGTCTACGAAATGGACGACTGCGCCATCTGCCGCAGGACGCTGGAATGGCTCGATCCATGAAACGGAGAGAACACACATGGAAGAAAAAAAGCTGACCCTTGAAGAAATCCACGAGGAGCTGCTCTGCCAGCTGCGGGACATTACGGCGGTGTGCAGCCGGCACGGCATTGAGTACAACATGATGTGCGGCTCGCTCCTGGGCGCGGTGCGGCACCATGGGTTCATCCCCTGGGACGACGACATCGACCTGCTGATGACAAGGGACGAGTTTGAAAAATTCCGCAAGGTCTATCCCCGGGAGTGCGACAGGCGATTTGAACTGACCTATCTGAACACCTGGACCCCCCGGGTGATGAACCGCGACCCTGAAAAGGCCGCGGCGTTTACGGACTTCTTTATTCTGGACGCCGCGCCTGCGGATGCGGGGAAGCGCAAGTTCTGGTTTCTCAAGCTGCACATCCTGCAGGGCATGCTCAAGCATGATGTGGATTACAGCCGCTTCAGCCTGAAAAATAAAATTCTGCTCATGGGCACCCACCTGATGGGCCTGCCCTTCACCACCGAGTGGAAAACCCGGCAGTACGAGCGCGTTTCCCGCAAGTACAATCCCGGAAACGACCTGTGCATGAGCAACGGCGCCTTCGAGTTGATGACCCATATCTGGCACCCGGAGCAGCTCGCGAAGAAGAAGACGGTGAAGTTTGAGGACGTGGACGTGCTGATCCCTGAAAAATTCGACGAGGTGCTGACGGAGCTTTTCGGCCCCGATTACATGACCCCGCCCCCTGAATCGGAACGGGTAGCCAAGCATCTCGACCTGTAATAGTGCTTTGCCGCAGGCAGGGGTTTCGCGCCTGCGGGCGGCGTCCGCAGCCTCAATCGTCGCGGCTCAAGGCCGATCGTTTCGGCTGACTCGTTCGGCTTTCGCATTGTCGCTCCGCCTTCGGCGGACTCGCCACTGGCGAGGCGTCGCCCTTTGGAAGCCTTCGGGGCCGTTCTCTTGGCGCTATACATTAAGTGCAGCATAGCATAACCCGCACGCGCAAAGCGCTGGAAGAAATCCGCCCCACCTCTCGCAAAATGGGAGTCGAGAGGGCCGAAGGCCCTTCGCAGGGTCCAGGGGCAGCGCCCCT
>CAMDVP010000137.1 GCA_945877525.1 uncultured Clostridia bacterium
TCGATGGCTTCCGCCGCGGGCACGCGGGGCAGGCCGGGCATGGCGATGATGTCGCCCGCGAAGGCCACCACAAACCCCGCGCCCGCAGACAATCGCACCTGGCGGATGTGCAGCGTGAAGCCGCTGGGAGCACCCAGGGCCTTGGGATCGTCGGAGAAGGAATACTGGGTTTTGGCAATGCACACCGGGCAGCGGCCCCAGCCCTCCTCCTCCAGGCGGGCCAGCTGCTTGAGCACGCTGCCGACAAAGGCCACGTCCTTCGCGCCATAGATGCGCTTGGCCACGGCCTCGATCTTCTCCTTGAGGGAGAGGTCATCCTCATAGGTGTAGGAGGGCGTGTGATCCGTCTGAGCGTCCACAGTGCGGCAGACCAGCTCGGCCAGCTCGGTCACGCCCGCACCGCCCCGGGCCCAGCCGTCGCACAACTCCACCGGTGCACTGGCCTGCTCACAGGCTTCGCGCAGGGCGGACATTTCCGCGTCGGTATCGGTGATGAAGCGGTTCATGGCCACGATAACCGGGCGCTTCCACACGTTCTTCACATGGTCGATGTGGGCCAGCAGATTGGCAAGGCCCTTCTTCAGATAGTCCACGCCCTCCGCGGACAGCTGATCCTTCGGGCAGCCGCCGTGATGCTTCAGGGCGCGCACCGTGGCTACCAGCACAATCGCGTCGGGCCACAGGCCGCTCTGGCGGCACTTGATATCCAGGAATTTCTCCGCCCCCAGGTCGCCGCCGAAGCCCGCCTCAGTGACCACATAATCGGCCAGGTTCATGGCGGTTTTGGTGGCGATGACGCTGTTGCACCCGTGGGCGATGTTGGCGAAGGGGCCGCCGTGCATCAGACAGGGGGTGCCGTCGATGGTCTGCACCAGGTTGGGCTGGAGCGCATCGCGCAAAAGCGCCGTCATGGCGCCCTCGGCGTGGAGGTCGCCCGCGGTAACGGGCGTGCCTGCGTAGGTGCGGGCCACCTGCAGGCGGGCAAGGCGGGCTTTCAGGTCGGCAAGGTTCTGGGCCAGGCAGAATACGGCCATCACCTCGCTGGCGGCGGTGATGTCAAAGCCGTCCTCCCGGGGCAAGCCGTTGCCCTTGCCGCCCAGGCCGGACACAATCTGCCGCAGCTGGCGGTCGTTCACGTCCAGGCAGCGCCGCCAGGAAACGGTGCGGGGGTCAATGCCCAGGCGGTTTCCCTGCTGAATGTGGTTGTCCACCATGGCGGCCAGGAGGTTATTGGCGGCGGTGATGGCGTGCAGGTCGCCGGTGAAGTGCAGGTTGATATTCTCCATGGGCAGCACTTGGGCGTAGCCGCCGCCGGTGGCGCCGCCCTTCATGCCGAACACCGGGCCCAGGGAGGGCTCGCGCAGGGCCAGCATGGCGCGCTTGCCCAGCTTGGTCATGCCGTCAGCCAATCCGACGGATACGGTGGTTTTGCCCTCTCCCGCGGGGGTGGGGTTGATGGCGGTGACGAGGATCAGCCGGGCCTTCCTTTCCCGGGCGGGAAGCAGCGCGGGATCCACCTTGGCAATATAGCGGCCATAGGGCGAAAGCGCGTCCTCGGGGATGCCCGCAGCCCTGGCGATTTCCTCGATCCGGCGGGGATGAGCAGCCTGTGCGATCTCGATATCCGTGGGCATTGAATCAGTCTCCTTTACACCTGTTTGTTCGGGATATAGTGGAAACGTGCGGAATGACTATACCATATTCCCGGAATAAATGCAAGCAAAAGCGAACATTTATCAGTTGAGAAGGAGAGACATTCGCTATTACCTCTCCTCCGGGGGCGGCTCGTCCATCACCATCCAGGTTGTGTCCGTGACGGACAGGGGCGAAAGCAGTTCGCTGACGGTCACACATTCATAGCCTGCTTTCACAAGGTCGGGAATAAGTCGTGTAAGGCAGCGGATGTCCTTCGGATTGGCGTGGTAGAGCAGGATGCTGCCGCGCTGCACATCCCGCAGGGCCTTGCCGGGGTCGGTCTGGCTTACATCCCAGCGCACCGCGTGGACATAGCCCGCATCCTCAATGGCCTCCACCACCCATAGGTCGCTTTTGTGGGAGGGGTCGGCGGACAGGCGACCGTAGGGCGGGCGCATCACCTGCATGGCATAGTGCCAGCCAAGCACCTCGTCCAGGCGGGACTGGGTGCGGGTCAGCTGGGAAATGATGCCGTCGCGGCTCAGGTCGGGCAGTCGGGCGTGGCTGAAGGTATGGTTGCCGATTTCGCAGCCTGCGTCCAGCGCAGCCTGCCAGACCTCGCGATCCTTCACCTTCAGCGCCTTGCCGATGACGAAGAAGGTGACCGGCACGTTGTATTCGCGGCACAGATCAATCACGGCCTGCACATGGTCGATATTGTAGCAGTCGTCCACCGTGAGGGCGACGCGGGGCTGTTCCCGGTCACCGTGGAACACGGTGTACCCTGCCTCCACCGCTTTGGCGGGAAAAATGGGTGCAAGAAACACAGCCAGCACAAGGCAGGCGATTTTTTGTATGATTTTCATGGAATCCTCCCGGTGTTACTGCGCTTCCAGCGCGGTCATCTGTGCCAGGCGGTCAAGCTCCCGCAGCAGATGGGCCGCGTCCAGCTGCCCGGAGGCGAAGCGTGCCAGTAGGGTGTGAAAGGTCTGGGCCTGGGAATTGCCCGGGGTGAACACGCTGGGCACGGGGAAGGCCAGGCTGCCTGCGCATGCGCGATAATCCGCCACCTGCGCGGGGGATATGGCATAGCGCCAGTCCTCCACATGGCTCAGCTGCTGCCGGTACTTTTCCAGCATGTCCGCGACTGCTTCGGCCTGCTCTTCGTCATGGGCCGCGTTGTACCAGTACACAAAATTGTCGTGATAAACCCCGTTCAGCACGCTGCCTTGCACCAGATCGGTGATGGGCGTGTCGGGACTCATGGGGATGGCTTCCAGCATGCCCACCATCTGTTCCAGGTAGGTGAGTGTCACGTCGAAGTCCTCGGCGGGCACAAAGGCCACATCGCTGTAGATGAACGCCTCGTTCCAGCTGACAAACATGCCGCCTCCGGCCAGGCGTTCCATATAGGCCAAGGCCAGCTCAGGGTGTTCCGTGGCGGCGCTGACCATGGCCACCCTCATCAGCACCGGCAGGGTGAAGGGCTGCTCCTCGCTCATGCGCAGGGATACGCCCCAGTCCGCCATGGTGCCCCAGGGGTTCATGCTGTAGCGATCGAACAGGGCGGGTTGATTGTCGCGCCACTCGCCGTCGGAGGCGGAGACGGAGGGCGGCTCGATGCGGCTGAGGGCCTGTCCGATCTGCCGGGTGCGGGTGAGAGCGTCCTCCAGTGAAGGGTCGGAGAAATCCAGCGCCTGCCCGGCGGCCTGCTGCTGGCGGATGGCTTCCTCCAGAATCAAGCGGGACAGCTCCACCGTGTAGGTGGTTTCATCGTAGACCGTGTAGTCCCAGGCGCCGAATACCTGCACGCTTTCCGGCTCGGTTTCCTGACGCACCACCCACGCCTCCAGGAAGCTCAGGAAATCCCCGCAGGTTTTGGGTACATCCGATTCGTCGTACCCCATGGCCCGGAAAACCTCCCCGTCGGCGCGGAGCAGATCGAACTGAATCGTGCAGGGCAGGCCGTAAATCTTCCCGTCCACCGTCAGCTGTTCGGCTATAGCGGGATACATGCATGCTACCGCCCGGCGGATCACCTCGCTGGAGGACAGGTCGAGGCAGTAGCCCCGCTCCATGGTCTGGCGGTAGTCCGTGTAAACGTTGGTTTCGCAGAAGACATCATACTTCATCTGCCCGGTGAGCAGCAGGGTATTCAGGTCGTTCACGGTGTTGATGAAGCCGAATTGGCCGTATTCGACGGATGTGCCGGGGTGCTCGGTCAGGAAGGCCGCCTCGGCCTCCTCGTTCAGGCATTGGTAATCGACCTGCAGCGTATCGCCAAGGGCGGCGTAGGGAAGCAGCAGAAGCACCAGCATCAGGGCAAGTGTTTTGCGCAGCATAGCAGTCTCCTTTCATGAAAAGGGCGGCCGCCCGATGGGGGAGCGGCCGCCGGGCAGTTCAGCGGACGGGGTGAATGTCAAACACCCAGTCCTCGCTGATGCGGGTTTCCATGAGATGCGCGCCCTCGCGGCTCACCTCATGGTTTGCAATGTACACGCTCAGGGTGTAGGTGTCCTGACGGGCGAGCACGCTTTCGTCCAGAACAATCTCCATGGAGAACAGGATGCTCCCGTCCTCCTGCATCATCTCGTCGTAGCCGATGTCCGGATAGCGGGTGTGGCCTTCATCGTCCGTCCAGGTGAAGGGCTGGCCGCTTGAAGTCACAAGGCCGTTGGCGGTGACCCGAACGCAGAGGATTTTTGCCCCCTGCGCTTCAGCCCGCTCCAGCACGGTAACGCCATTGGGGCCTGAAGGCTCGTCCAGTTCGCAGTCCTCAGGGACAAGCACCACGTTGGCCCCCGGCGCGGGCCGGATGGTGCCGGTCGCCAGGATATAGCGGCAGTCGTTCTCTGTTACGCTCATGCCGCCTTCATCCAGAGCGATGCCGGTCACAATCACATCATCCAGGGTATAGGTCACGTCGCCCAGGCGGGCGGTGGGGTGGGATTGATCCACGTCGCCGGAGAGGGCGGCGTCCTTCCAGGACTGACCGTAGAAGGCGCCGAACCAGTCCGCCGTGCGGGACAGCACCGCCGCGCAGGCCGCGCCTGCCAGGGCCAGGAGAATCAGCACAATCAGCGCTGTCCGCAGCGGCATGCGCCGGACGGGATGCTTTTGCTTTTGTGTATTGTGCAGGGCATACTGCACGCGATGCTCGAAACTCTGCGGCACGTCGCCGTAGACCTTGCGCTGCAGTTCACTTTGCGTCACTTTTCCTGCACCTCCTCAAAAATATCTGAGCGCCGCATGGCGTCCCTGCCTCGCGAAAGCCGGGATTTGACGGTGCCTGCGGGCAAATGCAGCATGCCCGCGATATCGCTGACGGAGTAGCCTTCCAGGTAGAAAAGCACCATGGGCAGGCGGAGCTTGTCCGGCAGATCGGAGAAAAGCCGGTACAGGTCGGGATCCGATCCTGCAGGTGCGCTTTGCTCGGGGAGGGTGGCCATGGGCACCTCCCGCTTCCTTGCGCGCAGCAGGGCGTAGCATTCATGGATGAGAATCCGCGTGACCCAGGCCTGCAGGCGGTCGTCGTCCCTGAGGGTGGGCAGCTTGCGCCAGGCCCGCTCAATGCAGGACTGCACCGCGTCCTCCCGGTCGCACAATTGCGGCAGAATGGCGCAGGATACGCGGTAGAGCGTGCCCTGCATGGCCACAATGCGCCCGGCAAATTCCTCGTGCGTCATAGAAGCCTCCGTGGTATCTTTTGTATCATACTGATTTTCAATCAAAATGTATCATTCGCGCAGCGCCTTTTCCGTTCTGGCAGCGCTTTGTTGCGCTCGCCGTACTTCCAGTACGCCTCGCTTCACTCAGCTTTGCCAGAACAAAAAATTCACTGCGCTCGGTGAAACATTTTTACCGAAAATCAGTATGGGTCAGTCGGCTGACATCTATATGATGCAGGACAGGGATAGAAGGTTCCCTGAAAAGAAAAAATGGCCGCGAAATTTCTCTCGCGGCCATCACTGGGCCCGTTCATGGAATTATTTCAGCAGATACAGGCAGGTCAGGAACAGGCCGATGCACAGAAGCAGCAGGCCGAAGGAAATGCTGGCCGTGATGCGCCGCGTGCCCGAGGCAAACTCGCGCCAGCTGGCGTCCAGCACATACTCGAAGTCCGTGCGCATGGGCCGACGCTTGAGCACGGTGGCGTTCAGCGCGTGCGCCAGGCCGTTCATGGCACGGCCCAGGCCGTAGGTGAAACGGTTGCCCACGGGCACCGCGCGGCGGGCATGCACCTTGGAGAAAGCCGTGCCCCGCATGAGCAGGATGATGCGCTCCGGCACCTCGCCGATGCAGCGCACAGCGCCCGTCACCATGCCGGGGATCAGCTTCATCAGCACCGGGCGATAGACAAGGCTTTCCAAATCCAGCCACGCGGGCCAGCGGTCCACATACACCCGAACGCCGTTTTCCTTCCGCATGAGCAGGGGACGCACCACCAGCAGGTACACCGCTGCGCCGATGCCGATGCTCTCCGCCGCGCCGATAAGGTTTTCCGCAGAGAAGTAGGCGATGGCGTGATGCACGGCCTCCTGCCCGAAGAACGCCGCAGAGCGCTCGCCAATGGGGGTCATGAACTGCGTGGGCAGCGCGCCCAGGAAGGGCAGCACCGCCGCGCTGATGAGCAGCGCCAGGGCGGAGGGCAGGGAAATGTAGTGCTTCATGCCGTCAAACTCCGCCTGACGGGTGGCGTTCTTTTCCCAGAACAGGCAGATGTACAGCTTGGTCATGTAGGCCACGGTCAATCCGCCGCTGATGAGGAACAGAATCTCCACAAAGCGATACGCGCCTGCAGCCGCACCATGGGCCTGCAGGTGGTGGATCAGCTCCAGGATGCTTTCATGCAGCAGGCTCTTGCTGATATATCCGCTGCCAATGGGAGGAATGCAGCCGATGGACAGCGCCCCCAGCAGGAAGGCGATGTGCAACACAGGCTTCTTCCGGCCAAAGCCGCGGATATCGTTCAGGTTCAGACGGTGCAGGTTCATGTATACCACACCCGCCGCCATGAACAAGACCAGCTTGATGAGGGAGTGGTTGACCATGTGCATGACCGCGCCATAGGCCGCCAGAGAGCCCTCCTCGCCCAGCAGCACCATCATGGACAGGCCCACGGTGATGAAGCCGATCTGGCTCATGGAGGAGCAGGCCAGCGTACGCTTGAGATCCACGGAGAACAGCGCCAGCAGCGCGCCCAGGAACATGGTGATCACCGCCAGCACCAGCAGCGCATTGCCGAAGGCCGCGTTGCCGGGCATCAGATTGGCGCAGATGACAATCAGCCCGAACACGCCGCTTTTGGTCAGAATACCGGAAAGCAGCGCGCTGGCCGGGGCAGGGGCCACAGGGTGGGCCTTGGGCAGCCAGATGTGCAGCGGGAACATGCCAGCCTTGGCGGCAAAGCCCACCAGCGTCAGCCACACAGCCACGGTGAGGGTGCCGCTTGCGCCCTGCGCCATGGCGGCCTTCAGCCCGGTGAAGGACAGCGTACCCGTTTCGTGCCAGAGCAGGAACAGGCCCATCAGCGTGGTCAGGCCGCCGATCACGGCCACCGCCAGGTAGGTTCCTCCAGCCTTCATAGCGCCCGGTGTTTCCTCCTGAGCCACCCACACATAGCTGGTCAGGGACATGATCTCAAAGAAAATCAGGGTGGTATACAGGTCGTCGGAGAGGAACACGCCCAGGGTGGCGCCCAGGGTGACGAGGTTGAAGAAGTAATAGCGGTTGCGGTTGTGGTAGTGGGCGAAGTATTCCCGGGAGAAAATGCCCGTCATCATCCACATGAAGGACGCTACGCAGGCGTACAGACTGCGGAAGCCGTCCGCCCGGAAGTGCAGCCCAAGGCCACAGAAGCCCTCCACCGTGCAGCTGCTTTCACCCCCAAGGGTCATCAGGCAGCAGACAAAGGCCGCAGCCCCCGTCAGCGCCACCAGAAGGTTCCGGGTTTCCTTCGACCTGCGGCCGACGATGTAGCATACGGCGGCCATCACCATGGGGCCAAAGGCAAGCATCGGTAATAGAATCATGCACAGCCCTCCCTTCTCAGAAAATGGCGCCGGAGGCAAGCTGCCTCAGGAAGGTGACCAGCGGCTCGGAGAACAGGCCCACGCCTACGACCAGCAAAGTGATGATGCCAAGGGGCAGCTTCATCATCCAGCTGGGGTCGCGGTTCTTAGCCGCCAGTGCGGCGTCGCCGGGATTCAGCGGACGGAAATACATGGGCAGCGCGATGGTGAACAGATACACCGCCGTCAGCACGGCCGAAACAATCAACGCCGCCACACTGACTGTGCCCATGGCAAGCCCCGTGTCCGCCGCGGCGGTGAGCAGGTTCCACTTGCTCACAAAGCCCGCCAGGGGAGGAATGCCCACCATGGCCACGCTGGAAATCAGGAACACCGCGCAGGTATAAGGCATTACCTTGCCATATCCTCGCAGATCCTGCACATATTCCTTGCCTGTGCGCACCAGAACTGCGCCGGC
>CAMDVP010000138.1 GCA_945877525.1 uncultured Clostridia bacterium
ACCAGCCCCGCGCGCTCCAGGTGCAGCGAGCCGTCCTCGTCAAACAGGTCGTCCCGTACCTGCACCCCCACCACCCGGCCAAGGAACATGTCGTGGCTGCCCAGCTCAACGACTTTCTCCACCTTGCAGGCCATATAGGCCGGGCACTGGGCAATAGCGGGCGCATACTGCATGTTCACAGCCGGCATGGCAGTCAGGCCCATATCGGCAAACTTGTCCGTGTCTCGTCCGCTGCGCACACCACAGTAGTCCAGCGCCCGGCAGCGCGCCTCGTCCACCAGGTTGACCACAAACTCGCCACTTTGCGCAATCAGGTCGTGGGAGAAGCGCTCCCTGCGGACACTGACAGACACCATGGGCGGATCGGAATTCACCGTGCCCGCCCAGGCGATGGTGATGATGTTGGGCTTCGCCTCCGCCTCCGTGCCGCGGCAGGATACCATCACGGCCGGCACGGGGCTGAGCAGGGTGCAGGGATCAAAGGTACGAAATTTTTCCATGTCGGAGCATCTCCGTTCTTGAAGGATTTTCAAGGATAGTGTACAATGTTCCGGACACTGTGTCAATCCAATGTCGGAGGCATATATCCATGCAGGTGCTATTGCAGGTTCTCACCCTGTTTCTTCTGATGCTGTGCGGCTTTTTCGCAAAGAAAACCCGTATGATGGGCAACGAGGCGTTCAGTGCGCTGAACAAGCTGGTGCTTAATTTCGCCCAGCCCGCGCTGATTCTGTCCAGCATGCAGCAGTCTGCAAGTCCCGGGCTGATCCGCGACCTGGCCTGGGTATTTGTGCTGGCCTGTGTCTTTATGTCCCTTACGGGCACCGCGGCCTTTCTCCTGTTCCGCCGCGAGGCCGCGCCGCGCCGCAGCGTGCTGACCAGCATGGCCATGGTATCCAACTGCGGTTTCATGGGCTTTCCCGTCATCACCGCCGCCCTGGGCGAGGAAGCGCTGATCTACGCCGTGATTTATGTGGCCGCCTTCCAGCTGATATGCTGGACCCTGGGCGCATATGTCTTTGGGGGGCGGCGCGCCATGCGGCCCGTGGAGCTGTTCAAAAACCCGTCCCTGCTGGCCGTGCTGGTGGGGCTTGTGCTCTTCCTCACCGGCTGGCGTCTGCCCAGCTTTGTCAACGACGGCCTGAGCATGATGGGCAGCGTGACCACGCCGGTGGCCATGTTTGTCATCGGCTCCAACCTGGTGGGGCTCACGCCCGCCCATCTGTCCGACAGGCCCATGCTGACTTCTTGCGGCCTGCGGCTTATTGCGGCGCCGCTGATGATCCTGCTGCTCCGCCTGACCCCTCTTGGCAGCCCGGTGATCAACTCGCTGTACCTTTGCACCGCCATGCCCTGCGCCGCGCTGACCGCCATGATGGCCGAGCTTTATCACGCGGACAGCGCGCTGGCCTCCCGCGGCGTGGCAGTCAGCACAGCCCTGTCCATGGTCACCGTGCCGCTGCTGCTTTTGCTCATTTAACCCCCGAAGGAGGCCCGCCATGCCCTACCGTCCCCGCCACCAGAGCCGCCGCGGCTGCAGTTGTCTGGGCCGCATCCTCACCTTTCTTGTGCTCCTTGCGCTGCTCTGCTATCCCTTTGCCGAGCCCTACATGCTGGAAACCGAGTCCGTTTCCCTTTTATGCGCCGACCTGCCCCAGGACATCGGTCAGCTTCGCATTGTCTATCTGTCAGACATCCATGCCGGTTTTTTCTTCTCCCAGTCCCGGGTGAATGACCTGGTGCAGACCGTCAACCGGCTCAATGCCGACCTGGTGCTGCTGGGCGGCGACTATGCCCAGGACAGCGACGGGGCCATTGCCTTCTTCAAATCCCTGCCCTCCGTTCATGCCCGCTACGGCGTGTTCGGCGTCATGGGCAACCACGACCGAACCGTGCCGGAGAGCAACCTGCAGCTGCTCCGAGCGGCCATGATGTCCGCCGGCGTGACCCCCCTTGTCAACGACGTGGCCAGCGTGCGCATAGGCACCAGCAACATCTACATCGCCGGCATTGACGATGTGAACAACGGCTGGCCGGACATTGTCGGGGTAGCGTCGCAGACCCGGCAGGAGGACTATGTGATTTTCCTCGCCCACAGCCCCGAAGCCATCCCCGATGCGCAGAAGGCCGGCGACAGCAGCGGCCGGCGCAGCTGGTTTGACCTGGGGCTGTTCGGCCATACCCACGGCGGACAGATCGCGCTCATCGGCCCGCTGCTGGGCATCTCCAAGGTAGACGGGCGCTATGAGCAGGGCTGGCTGACCGAGAACCGCGTCAGCCTGCTGATTTCCCGGGGCGTTGGCACCTCGGTGCTGCCCGTCCGCATCGGGAGGCGGCCGCAGATCCATCTCATCACTGTCCGCAGCACCCAATAACACAGGGTATTGGTATGGTCGGAAATAAAGCAGAATCCCCTGCCGGAATGATTGTTTTGCTTTAGACGGGAGTACATAGGCTGCTGGTAAGGAATGGTAAAGAACTGTGAATATCCGAAAGTATTACGGAAAGAAAATATCAATAACAACCATGGATCAGAAACATTTCGCCGGTACTGTAATCGACTATGTTTTCCCTGAGGACAACGATCCCGAAGGAGAAAGCATCATCATCCGCTCCCTCGATGGTGCCCTGATTGAGTTCAGGGGCGAAGAAATCAGGGAAATTGATGAGGTCAGATAGAGTAACAACATACATGATCAGTGCTGTATAGAATCTACTCTCACGGCAAAGCATAGCCATCTGAAGCAACGTGAACGTATTGACATCGCACAGCCTTCGCATGGTACGCCGATCAGCATCATCTGCCATGCCAGGGCCGCACCGATGCTGTCGCCGTCCCTCCCACGAGCTGCGCACGCTGCATTCATCCGCCGGAAACCATCGGCACCATGCGGCAGGCTGCGCCTTGCGAAAGGCGCGCCGGCAGAATGGATTTACCCTCTTCCGGGTGAAACCTCCTCCAGCAGCACCCGCCCGTCAAAGCCGCCCCGGGCTGCTGCCTTGGCGCGGCGCAGCGCATCCACCTCCTCAAGGCATGAGCCGCGGGCCTTTGCCACGGCGGACATAACCTCCAGCAGATCGGCAAGCTCCTCCATGGACTTGCTTTCCATGTATTCCGTCAATTCCTCCTGTAGCTTGTCCTCCAGGCGCTCCAGGTATTCCGCTTCGTCCAGGGTGCGGCATACGCAGGTCTTGCCGGAGGCGCGGATGATGTCAGGAATTCGGTCGCGTACCAGCTTGTGATAAATTGGCATAGGGCCTCCTTTGTGCAGTCAGTCGGCAGATTCAACGCGTTCAAGGCATAGCAGCCGCCCCATCGGAGCCACCTGCAGCACCGCGCGGTATACCGTCCGCCCCTCTATATCCTTCAGCTCTGCCCGGATGAACTGTTCCCCGTCCAAACGGCCGCTGTCCACAATGTCGATGGCCTCGAACCGCGCCCAGCAGGCAGGCAGATGGATTTCCAGCAGCCGGGAGAGAAACGCGCACCACACCTGTCCCTCCAGCGTAGCGCCGGTGATGGGCCGGGCCAGGGGATGCAGCCCTTCCACCGGCTGGGATCTGTTCTCGTAATAGAGCACCTCGCCCTCGTCGGTAAAGCGCAGCAGGCATGGCTGATGGCTTCCCTCAGGGTACCACTCCGTTTCCCATCCGGCCAAGGTGCGGGCTGTATAGGCCGGCGCATCCGCAGGCTGTGCGCTAACCCCTTCCAGAGACAGGAAGGCGCGGGCAAAGGCAATGGCCTCCGCTTCCTCTGTCATGGGAGAAGCCGGGCAGATGGACGTCTGCTCCAGAACGGGCACATTGGCCGCGGAGGACTGCACGTCGGTCATGAACATGCCTGCCGCAGTCAGCACGCAGATCGCCAGAAATGCTGCCGCCGCTATCCGGCGCACAGGCCTGCCATGCAGTGCCTGACGGATACGGGCCTTCTGCACCCCGGCACGCAGGGTCTGGCAGGAGGAAGGCACCCACGGGGCGGGATGGCACCGCCGCACCTCCCGGGCGGCCAGCATGGGCCGGGCATAGGCAAGGCGCTCTTTCTCCGTCATGGTGCGCAGCGCCCGGCGGTCGCAGGCCAGCTCCATATCGTTTCGGGCGGCATGCGCCCCCAGCCATACCAGCGGATTGAACCAGTGCACCGCGCAGCACACGCCCCGGAACATCGCGCACAAGCCGCTATGCACCGCCAGGTGGCAGGTTTCCCGCAGGAGCATCATGGGAATTTGCTCCTTGGGCGCGTCCTGCGGCAGCAGGATCACCCTTCGCCATATGCCCACAGCGCAGGAGCCGGAAATCCCCTGCGCCCTGTAAACAGGGAACGTCTTCAGCCCTCGGGCAGCGCACAGACGGGCATAGTCCTCCTGCTCTTCCGGGGAAAGCGCATCCCCGGCACTGGCCTTCATCCGCCGTACATACCATGCCGAGCGCAGCAGCATCCACAGAGCCGTTAAAAGGAACCCCGCACCGTAGATCATCAGGGCCGCGCGGGAAAGCCGCCCGTTGCCCGCAGCTCCCGCCACCCGCCGAAGCAGCGTTGCGGAGGACGCGCTGCCGCTCTTCCAGTACAGGCTGCGTGCGGCGTCCTCCACCCGGGTGCGTATCTGGTCGGCCATGGGGCGGATGCCCGCGTCCTGGCTGAGGGTGGGCTTGAGAGCGTTCATGGCGGGATTGGGCAAGGCCAACGGAAGCAGCAGCCGCAGGGCAACAAGCACCCAGGCTACCATCAGCAGCCGGCTGCCAACGCCCCGGCGCAAAAGCGGCCGCAGGGCCAGCAGCGCCAGAATCAGCACGCTGCCAATCAGCGTGGCTTCCACCAGAAAGTTGAACAGCGTCGCGGTGCGCATGCCGCGTTCCCCTCCCGCATCCTTCGTATCAGGCGATTTATTCGGCCCTTTCCAGGAACTCCGCCATGACATAGCCCTCCGCCGCGTCGGTTTTCACATGCACCCATGCAGGATCCTCGCAGCTTTCCAGCACAATAAGCTTCTGGTGCTTGTACAAGCGCATGAGAATATCGCAGGCCAGGTTGGGCTCGGCGCGCAGGTTGAGACTACTGTCGTCCTCAATGCCCTCCACCGAGGCCAGGTATGCCCCCTCGGGCATCTCTCCTGTGACGGGCATCAGGGTGGGCCGGGGCGTAGGCGTGGCGGCCGGAGCCGGAGTATGGGCCAGCTCCGGCCGCAGGGTGGGCAGCGATGCCTTGCCTGCGGGCGCCTTGGCCAGGGTCATGCCCGGATAATAAAAGGCCAGGATTTCATAATACTGCTTGTTGTATCGGGCAGCCATCCACTGGGCGCCCCGCTGGCTCATGCCAACGCCGTGGCCGTACCGCCGGGCCTCCAGGATAAAGTCGCTCTGGGTTTCGGTCAGGGTGACCATCTCATTGTCCGTGCCGCTGATGGACAGCTTCAGCGCGCGGATCGCCAGCGGGAACAGCTGCAGGGTGACCGTGGCGCTTTCCTCCACGGGGATGAACTCGCTGTACACCGGCGTGGGCTGGGGGGTGGGCTCCGGCGTAGGGGTGGGCGTTACAGACAGCAGGCTGTTCACGGTGCTTTCCGGCTCGGGAGAGGAAAACAGCAGCAGCTCCTCATCCTCCTCGGTAGGCGCGGGGAGTTCCGTGCCCCAGGACAGCACCTTCCTTCCCGACCAGGTAAAGGTCACCGTCAACTCGGTGACCATCCGGCTGGGCTCGTCAAATTTTCTGCCCCCCAGGCTGACGGCGGAAATCCCGTCCACCCGGAAGGCCTCCGGGGAGGGGTCGAAGCCCCGGCGGGTCATCTCCCCGGCCATTTCGTCGCACAAAAGCGCCAGGAAGTCCTCCGGCAGCCCCGTGCCGGACTTGCTCAGCCGGGCCTTGCGCACCACGCTTTCGGGGTTTTCCAGGTCGTAGGGGTCGTCGGTCATGGCGTAGTAGCCCCAGTCGCCCCGCCCGCTCCACACATTTTCCACAAGCTCCGTTTGTCCGCCGTTGCTGGCGCTGTAATAGCAGGTGGCCAGCTTGTCCTTGTACATGCCCACCACGCCAGCGGTTTCCTTCACGGCGCGGGCGGCGTTCTGATGGGCGGGATTCACGCCCTTGAACACCTGGTCGTTGGTGGTGTCCACCACATCCCAGGCGCGGGAGGCGTCCACATGGCCCAGGGCATAGGTGCGGGCGCATACGGCCTGGGCCTTGAGCGCCTCCATGGGAAAGGACTCGCTCATCTCATAGGGCACCACGCCCAGCAGATAATCCTCCACCGAAATGGTCAGCACAGGCTGCAGAAGCCCGCCCTCCACCGTCAGGGTCAGATCGCCGGGGTACAGGTTTCCGCCCTTTTCAAAGCGAAGACCCGTGCCCTCCGCATCCCCGCTGCGGGTCAGGCGCAGTCCCGCTCCGCCGTCCAGGCTCATGCCCTGGTAGAACAGATAGAGTTCGCCGCTTCGCACCTGAACCGTCAGCCGGCTGCCTTTAGGAAAGCTCATGGCCGTGCCGGAAGCCGTTTCCGCCGAATATACGCCGTCGAGAATCAGATCGGCGCGGTCGGTCAGGTTCAGGCGGCGCAGGAGCACCCGGATGGTGGGCGCGGCGGCTTCCTCCTCCGCCGGGGCAGGAAGGGGCGCCAGGGTCAGGCACAGCGCCAGGCAGAAAAGGCGCAGGATCATTTTTCGCATGGTTCGGCCTCCTTGTCGGGCTATTCATGGCATTGTATGCATCCGGGGACAAGCCATAACGGCCTGTCCCCGAAAAAATCAGGCGTACTCTATTGTAACGGATGACGGGTGCGCATTCATCCCGCGGGCGTTACGCATTGCCGTCCAGGCAGCGCTGCTCGTATTCGCCGGGGGTCATGCCGGTGTATTTTTTGAACACCTGGCAGAAATAGCTTTTGTTGGGATAGCCGCAGGCCGCGCTGATTTCAGACAGGGTGCGGCCGCTGCCGTCGCCAAGGAGGGACTGCGCCTTTTCCATGCGGGTGCGGGTGAGAAAGGCGGAAAAGTGCTGCCCGGTTTTCTCATGGAACAGGCGGCAGAAATAGGCGGGGGTCAGTCCCAGGGAACGGCTGAGGTTCTGCTGGGAATAGGGCAGAGAGCAATCGGTCTGGATGGAGGCGATGACCCGGTCGATGGGTGCGGACAGCCCCGCGGCAGGGCTTTGCCGCAGGATGGGCGGGAGTGACGCAAGCCATGCCATCAGCGTGTCCCGGGGACGGCGTGCCATGTCGTGGAGGTTCAGCTCCGCCGTCAGGCTGCGCAGGGACAGCTCCGCATGCTGGCTCCACACCGCCTCCAGCACAAGGGGTACAAAGGCGAAGCAAATCCGCCCCGGCTCCTGGGCGCCGCGCAGGGCGCGGGTAACATAACCGCCCAGGGCCGTATACTGTCTGCGCTTGATGATGGTTTGCAGATGGGTGCGGTGCAGCCGGGCCTCCTGCCCCGGAATGGGCGAGGCCTGGGCCCACCAGTCCGAAACCTCCATCAGGCCGCCGCTGTGGGCCGCAAAGTCGAGGGGATCGGCAAATTCCTCCCCCACCATGAACAGCCCTTCCTGCTCCAGGGATACTCCAGCCTCCTCCATCAGGGCATGGGCGCATAGCCACAGCGCCATCTTTCTGGGAAGATGGGCGGGAAAGCGCGTCAGGCACAGCATGGCGGTCACACCGTCGCCCTCCGGGTCAGGCCGGGAAGCGCAGATGCCGATGGGCTTCATGGCCTGCTCCAGGGCCGCCTGCAGTGCGGCAAGCTGCGCTTCGTCCAGGGGCATGTCGCTTTCCCAGCGGATCATGCGCCAGGCATAGGCTTCTTTCTCATCAGGCCAGTCAAAGCCCTGGGGAATTTCTCCTTCAAGCAGCGCCGACATGGCCCGGGCCAGGGAACCTTCACGCTGAAACGTCATGAACGGGCTCCTTTCAAACATAACAATAAGCGGAAAAAGCGGACAGCCTGACGGGGCTGCCGCTGACTGCAAAAAACACCCCGGGTGGTGTCGGAGGGACCGCAGTCCCTCCGACTGTAATCGTATCCGGCGGCTTTGCCGACGGGGCGGGTCTTTCTCGCCTCCGGCGAGAAATTTCCTTACAAATCCGCCGTCCG
>CAMDVP010000139.1 GCA_945877525.1 uncultured Clostridia bacterium
GCGAGCTTGCCGCTGACGATACGGTGAAGAGCGTTACCCTGACCGCGCAGTGGACGAACAAGGACTACACGGTGACCTTCGACACCAACAGCGGCAGCGCCATTGCGGACAAAGCCTTGCATTGGGACGACGCGGTGCTTGGCGGCATTGCCAATCCCACAAGGAGCGGCTGGACATTCACCGGCTGGATGTGCGGGGATAAGCCCGTGACGGCACAGACCAAGTACAGCGAGCTTGCCGCTGACGATACGGTGAAGAGCGTTACCCTGACCGCGCAGTGGACAAACAAGGACTACACGGTGACCTTCGACACCAACGGCGGCAGCGCCATCGCGGACAAAGCCTTGCATTGGGACGACGCGGTGCTTGACGGCATTGCCAATCCCACAAGGAGCGGTTTTGCATTTGCTGGCTGGATGTGCGGGGACAAACCCGTTACAGCACAGACCAAGTACAGCGAACTCGCCGCCTCCGATACGGAGATGACCATTACGCTGACTGCGCAGTGGTCGGACAGCACCGCCCCTGTGATTTTCGGCATTGAGGACGGCGAAGTCTATTGCTCCGCGCCCGCCGTGACCGTCACGGACAACAAGGGAATTGTGGGAGTCACTGTGAACGGCACGTCGGTTACACTCGGCAGCAACGGCGAATTCACTCTGCCTGCAACGAACAGCGCGCAGACGATTGTCGCTACGGACGCGGAAGGCAACAGTACGCAAGTAACTGTGACCGTCAACGACGGACACCGCGGCGGCATGGCGACCTGCGTCAATCAGGCCGTCTGCATCCACTGCGGCGAAGCGTACGGCGAGGTGGGCGGCACGAATCACATTCATCTGGAGCATGTGTCTGCCAGCGAAGCTACCGTGACCGAGACCGGCAATATCGAGTACTGGTATTGCACGGATTGCCGCCACTACTTCTCCGATGCGGACGGCAAGAACGTCATCACGCAGGAGGACACCATCACGCCAAAGCTCCCGCCGGAGATCATCGATGGCATGGGGCAAAGCATCCTCGCCGGTGAGGAGAAGGCTCTGGCCTTCACCTCCAACGCCTCGTTCGATGACTTTAAGCGCGTTGAGCTGGACGGCAAAACTCTTTCCGCCCAAAACTATACCATCAGGGAGGGCAGCACGATCGTCACCCTGAAGGCTGAGTATGTTGCGACGCTGGCCGTTGGCGAGCATACCATCGGCGTCGTCTCGGAGAACGGCACGGCTGAGACTGCATTCTCAGTCAACCCGCAGCTCCCGCAAACCGGAGACAACAGCCGCATCGCGCTGTGGATGGCGCTTCTCCTCATCAGCGGCGGACTGATGACTGCTGCCTGCATCCGAAAGCGTTCCGCCAGATAAACGGATAACCGAAGCGTTCCCTCCTGTCAGAACAGGGATTCTGGCAGGAGGGCTTTTTGACGGATACGGGGCTGCGCATGACCGCAATTCCTCTGGCTTCATTCGTATCCGCCGTGCGGCAGCGAAGCGCGAAAAACGGCGGGCCTTTCTCGTGTCCGGCGAGAAAGACCCTTGCAAATTCGCTGGCAGGGAGCATAACGACCAGGTGGATGCGCTGTTCGCAGCCGCTTTTTTCTGTTATCCAAGGGCCACGTCGAGGGCCATCATGATCGCGAAGCCGCCGAGGGTGGCCAGGGTCATCAGCCCGCGGCGGGGGTTGCGCTGGCTTTCCGGTACCAGCTCCGCCACCACCACCGATACCATGGCCCCGGCCGCAAAGCTGAGCAGGAAGGGGAGAATCTCCCGAACACCCACGGCCAGCAGCGCGCCCAGCACACCCGCCATGGGTTCCACCGCGCCGCTGAGCTGCCCCAGGAAGAAGGCCCTGCCCCGGCCCATGCCCTCCCTGCGGAGGGGCAGGCTGACCGCCGCGCCCTCGGGGAAGTTCTGCAGTCCGATGCCCAGGGCCAGCATCCACGCGCCGGTCAGCCCGCCGTCGCCCATCGAAAAGGCCAGCGCGCCGAAGGCCACGCCCACAGCCAATCCCTCGGGGATATTGTGCAGGGTAATGGACGTGATGAGCATGACGCACCGGCGGCGGCTGTCGGTCATGTCGCCCCGGGCAGTCAGGCGCTGCATCAGTCTGTCGCCGCAGGTCAGCACCGCGCCGCCCGTCAGAAAGCCTGCGCAGGCCGGCAGCCATGCCGCCTGGCCCAGGGAAACTGCCATATCAATGCCGGGGGCAAGCAGCGACCAGTAAGAAGAAGCCAGCATCACTCCTGCGCCAAAGCCCAGCATGGCATCCATCACCGTGGGGCGCATGCGCCGCGTCATGAACACCAGCGCCGCGCCCAGCGCCGTGACAGACCATGTAAACAGCGTTGCAAGCAGGGCCTGCAGCGGATAGGAAAGGGAAAACAAACCGTTCATGGCATACCGCCTCATTTCCAGTCAGGGTGGTTCATGCTATGCCATGGCGGCTGGGAAGGTGAAAAGCCCCGGGACATGCACCGGGCAGATGGTTCCAAACCTATAGCGACTATTGTTTTTCTTTGCGCCGGATGCTATAATCGGAGGGAATACAGCTTCGTTTCCCGGAGATCTACGCGAAAAGGAATGGATTTTCATGCACTATGTCATCGGCGATGTAGCCCGTACCCTGGGCCTGACGCCCGGCGCGCTTCATTATTTCGAACGGGAGGGTGTCATATCCCCCAAGAAGGGTGATAATACCCGCCGAACCTACAGCGCGGAGGATGTGATCCGCCTGATCAGTTATCGGAAATACCGCAGCATGGAAATGCCTCTGAAGGAGATTGCCCGCCAGTTTTCGCCCGATGGCAGCATGTGCGGCGAGATTGCAGCTAAAATGGCCCGTCAGCAATGCCAGGCGGAGGAAACGGCAAGGCGCTACCAGATGCTGGCGGAGGATATCGCCTGGTTTGCTGAGCACACGATGGCGGCATCTGAGCGAATTGGTCAGATAGACGTGGACACCATGCCGGAAAGCTATGTGCTTCAGGTGGGCAAGGATGGGTTTATCAGCCGCGACAGGGAGGAGCAGACACGGGTGGCCGCGTGGCTGGAATACCTGCCAGCCGTGCGCATAAGCACCCTGTGCACAGAAAACGGACGGTCCAACCTTTGCTACTCGATTGATGCAGACCGCGCCCGCTTCCTGGGTCTGGACGCTGTGCCCGGTACGGTGCTGCTCCCGCGCTGCGCGGCGCTGCACACCTTCCAACGTCAGGATTTATCCTATTATGATAATCCGTCCAACGCTTTTTCCGCCCTGCAGGAGTATGCCATGGTGCATGCTTTCCAGCAGGCGGGCCCGGCCCTGGGCATTAGCCTGTGTGTGGAGTGCAGGGGCAGTGAAAGAAATACCATCCTGGAGGTCTGGCTGCCCATTCGCTGACAGGCATGCGTTTTCCCCCTTTCTTTTTTCAAAAAGCCCTTGCATCCATAGCCGCTTTCGGATGTATAATCCCATCAGATTGACGGATTCTTGTCAATCCGAAAGTACAGAGGAGGTAATGGGTATGAAGAAGGTTCTTTCCCTGGTGCTGGCCCTGGCCATGCTGCTGACCATGAGCAGCCTTGCCGTTGCCGAAGCCGGTGTGTTCACCGGTGTGGGCGACAGCAAGATCGGCGGCGCCGGCTCCATCGAGGTTGCCGTGACCGTGGATGAAAACGGTGTGGTGACCAATGTTGAAGTGACCAAGAACGGCGACACCCCCGGTATCAGCGACCCCGCGGTGCAGACCATCCCCGGCCGCATCGTGGAGATGCAGAGCGCCAATGTGGATGCTGTGTCCACTGCTACCTTCACCAGTGAAGCCATCATGGCTGCCACCCTGGACGCTGTGACCAAGGCCGGCCTGGACGCGGCTGCCTGGAGCGAGAAGAAGGAAGCTGTTGTGGAAAAGGGCGCCGATGTGGTGCTGGAGGCTGATGTGGTGATCGTCGGTGCGGGTGGCGCGGGCCTGGCGGCTGCCGTGCAGGCCAACCAGAACGGCTCCACCGTCATCGTGCTGGAAAAGATGGGCAAGGTTGGCGGCAACACCATCCTGGCCGGCGGCGCCATGAACGCCGTGAACGACCGCAGCGAGCAGGCGATTGCCTACAATGACTCTGTGGAATGGCACTTTACCCAGACCATGAACGGCGGCGACAACCAGGGCGATCCCGTGCTGGTACACACCCTGGTGAGCAACGCCTATGCCGGCGTGGAATGGCTGATGGACCTGGGCATGGAATTCCAGGATGAAACCTCCGGCCTGTTCACCGTGACCGGCGGCCTGTGGCCCCGCGCCCACAAGCCCGTGATGCCCCTGGGCCAGGGCTTCTTCGCCACCTACATGAATTACATCGACAGCCACGAGGGCGTGGACGTGATGCTCAACACCAAGGCCAATGAGCTGCTGGTGAATGAGGACGGCCGCGTGTGCGGCGTGGTGGCCACCGGCGAAACCGGCAACACCGTGACCGTGAAGGCTCACAATGGCGTCATCATGGCTACCGGCGGCTTTGCTGCCAGCGTGGAGCTGCGCTCCGCCTTCAACACCCAGTGGGCTGACCTGGGCGCTTCCATCAAGTCCACCAACCATGCCGGCGCCACCGGCGACGGCATCAAGATGATGCAGAAGCTGGGCGCTGACTTCGTGCAGATGGGCAACATCCAGCTGCTGCCCCTGGGTGATCCCGTGACCGGCTCCCTGGCCGGCAACATTGAGCACGATGTGGAGACCCGCATCTTCGTCAACAAGGAAGGCAACCGCTTCGTCAACGAGGGCGGCCGCCGCGACGATATGACCAACGCCCTGTTTGCCCAGACCGATGCCTACATGTGGATCGTGATGGACTCCGACACCTATCCCACCGGCGATGAACTGAATAACTTTGGCGAGACCATCAACCAGTTGGTGGAAGCTGGCCGTGCCTTCAAGGGCGAGACCTTGGAGGAGCTGGCTGAGAAGATTGGCGTACCCGCCGAGAACCTGGTGGCTGCCGTGACCGAGTTCAACCGTCACGCTGAGGGTGGTGACCTGGCCGGTACTCCCGACGAGTTTGGCCGCACCCTGTTCAGCACCCCCATCGACAACGGCCCGTTCTACGCCGCGGCCCGCGTACCCACTGTGCACCACACCATGGGCGGCGTGCGCATCAACCAGTACTGCCAGGTCATCAATGAGAATGGCCAGATCATCCCCGGCCTGTATGCGGCTGGCGAGGTGACCGGCGGCATTCACGGCGCCAACCGTCTGGGTGGCAATGCTTTGACCGACACCGTGGTGTTTGGCCGCATTGCCGGTGACAGCGCCTCTCAGGCCAAGTAATCCCGGTATTCGGAGGGAGATGAGGCATGGCTTCATCTCCCCCTTTTTCATGGCCGCAGCGGCACGACGCCGCGGCTGTGCCAACAGGGAGGAGCCGTTATGCGAAACAAGAACATCTGGATTCTGCTGGGCGCCGCGATGGTGATCCTGCTGCTGCTTGCCGCTTCCCAACTGTTTTTCGGGCCTGGCGCCATGGTAACGGACGGCGCGCCTACCATGGTTCCGAGTGAAGCGCCGTCGCCCCAGACCACGTCTGACGGGGAGGATATCACAGCTGTCCCCGTCAGGGCCTATCTGCTGGTCACGGTGGGTGGTGTTCCCTATCAGCCCCTGCCCCTGACGCGGGAGGGCGATTATACCATCACCCAGAAGGCAACCGGCGCGGAAAACGTGATCCACGTATCCGCGGAGGGCGTGTATATGAAGTCCTCCACCTGCGAAAATCACGACTGCGTGCAGCAGGGCGAGGTGACCCTGGACAACAAAGACACCCGGATTCTGGGCAACATGATTATTTGCCTGCCAAACCAGGTGACACTGGAGCTGTACTCCGAGCAGGAGCTGCGCGATGCATTGCTTGCTCCATCGGCGGAGCCATGAATGGCGGCAGGACAAAAACTGGACAGGAATCAGGCAAACCCGAAGAATCAGGCGTTCTTCGGGTCGCTTTTTGCGATGGGAAAACCCCCGGGAAACCCGGGGGCGCGGACAGCGCCGCGGCCGATAACACTCATGCCGGGGCGAAGGGGAAGGCTTGGCAAACAGGGACGATTCATCCACGCTGCGGCGCTGGCCGCCTGTGCGGTTGGCTTCCCTCTGTCCGCAGAAAAGGATATCCGGAAAAAGGCCGGTTCATGCAGGAAACGCAAAGAACGAAAATAGAAATTTTTTTCGGCAGGGATTTCGGGGAGGGGTGCCGAAGTTATAAAGGATGCTGTTTTGGCGCAGCATCCGAATACCATGAAAATCGGAGTGACGAACCCCATGATTTGGAGCCCATACCGCCTCAGACAGCTGGCAGGCGAGGAGGAATACCGGGCCGGGGAGCACCTGGCAGAGCGCGGCGGCGTGCGCCTGATGGAGCAGGGCGCGGATTATGTGCGTTATGCTGTGGCGGACGAGATAAGGCGAGACATCCTCATTAGTACGGAGGAGCCCGCCGCCTGCTCCTGCGACACCTATCAGGAAAAGGGCGCGTGCCGCCATGTGACGGCCGCCCTGCTGACGGCCCGGGAGGCGGGCTTGCTGGATGAAATGCTCCGCCGCCGGGCCTCCGCCGCCGGGCCGCGACTGATGCAGGCCATGGAATCGGCCCTGCCGGAGGACGGCACGCTGCGGATGGAAATCACCCTGTTTGTGGATCAGCCCAGGAGACGGGCCCGGCCGAGAATCCGCCTGGGGCTGCGGGTGGGGGAGGAACGGCTGTATGTGGTGCGTTCCATCCCCCAGATGCTGGAGGCGGTGGACAGGGGCGAAACGGTGGAATTCGGCAAGGGCTTTGCGTACAGGCCGGAATGGATGCACTTCGGCCCGGCGGAAACCAGGGTGTTGCAGGTGCTGCGGGCGCTGTGCCAGGCCCAGGAGGAAGCGGGCGGCGCGCCCAAGGGCGGGGACGCGCGGGTGATGACGCTGCCCGAACCCTTTGCCGAGGCCGTGCTGGATATCCTGACCGCACTGCCCTTCCGCCTGTCCATGGGCGGAGAAATGAACTGCGTCAGGCGGGTACGCGACGCAAGGCTCCCTTTGCATTACAGGGTGAGCAGCACCATGCGCGGCATCAGCGTGACAGCGCATTTCCCGCGGGATTTGCAGCCGCTGACATCCTCCTGTGCCTATGCGGTGGCGGGAGGCGCAGTGATCCGCGTGGAGGAAAGCCAGCGCAGCGTGATGCGGGTGCTTTGGCAGGAGCAGCTGGACGGCGCGAGCCTCTTTGAATATCCCCCCAGGGACACGGTGAGGGTGATTGGCGAGCTGATCCCCTTCCTGAAGCTGACGGGCGTGGTGGAAATTGCTCCGGAACTGGAGCGCCAGCTGGTCAAGCTGCCCCTGGTGGCCCGGGTGTATCTGGACAGAGAAGGCAGGGATGTGGTGGCGAAAACCTCCTTCTGCTACGGCGACAGGGAGATCGATCCCTTCGACGAAACCCCCGCGCCGGAGACGCTTTCCCGCAGTGAAAAGCTGCTTTTGCGCGACGCGGCGGCCGAGCGCCAGGTGCTGGATGCCCTGGGCGGAGCGGGCTTCTTTGTCAGCAAGGGACGGGTTTATCTAACCGGGCAGGACGCGATTTTCGACTTTGTATCCGGTGGGGTGCAGCAGCTGCAGCAGCTGTGCGAGGTGTACTGCAGCGTTGATTTCCGCAAAATGACGCCCCGCAAGCCGATGCTCCGCGGACGGCTGCAGATGCGCGGCGGACGCCTGGAAATGCAGTTTACCGAGGATGGCAGGCCGACCCAGGAAATCCAGGGGCTGATGGACGCCCTCAGCCGCAGGAGAAGGTATTTCCGCCTCAAGGACGGATCCTTCCTCGACCTGACAGATATGGCGGAATGGCAGGCCCTGGCCGACAGCCTGACGGAGTCCTATGAGGCGGAGGGCCAGGCGGCGGCGAGCGCCAGCGGCGACACGGTGACCCTGCAGGCTTACCGCACCTGCTACCTGAACAGCCTGCTGGAGGAGTGCGCCCTGCCGGTGGAGGTGGACGGCACCGTGCGCGATACGGTTCGCGCCCTGACCGAGC
>CAMDVP010000140.1 GCA_945877525.1 uncultured Clostridia bacterium
GCTGGAAGCGATGTACAAGAAGCACGATCAGGAAACAGCGGCTTATATGCTGGGAACGGAGGGATAACATGTGCCGGAGAGGGGATATTTACTATGCGGATTTGGGAGCGCCTACCGGCTGCTGCCAGTCAGGTTTCCGACCTGTGCTCATTGTCAGCAACAACACTGCCAATGCCCATGCGCCAGTCATCACTGTGGTGCCCATCACTTCCAGGTACAAGGCCATGCACATGCCGACTCATGTGGTGCTGCATCGACACACTGTCACCGGGCTTACCCAGACCAGCGTCGCGCTGGCTGAACAGGTCACCACAATTGACAAGGCACAGCTTCAAAACAGAGTGGGCGCTGTGCTGGACGAGCAGCTCATGGAGCAAATCACCCACGCGCTGCAGGTACAGATTGGAGCCGTTGACGCAGGGTGAAACAAAGGTGGAACTAAAGTGAAACTAAGTAGGAACTGACATGAACCAAATTCTGTGGTATAGTATATCATGCCAAGAGTAGATGAGGGGCGGGAACATATCCCGCTCCTTTTTCTTTGGCCGGGCGGGGCTTACTCCTTTCACCCGTCCGTACATAGGGAGGATTGAAAATGCTGTTTACAAGCGAGCAGGTGTCCTGTGGGCACCCGGATAAAATCTGCGATCAGATCGCGGACGCTGTGCTGACGGACTGTCTGCGTCACGATCCGGAAAGCCGCGTGGCTATAGAATGCCTAATCAAGGACAACGTAATCGTTCTGGCAGGCGAGCTTACGTCTGAGCACATGCCCGATACCGATGCGCTGGCACATGATGTGCTGCGCCGCATCGGTGTGCCTGAATTTGAAAGCTACAAGAGCGCCGCCTTTATCACCCGCCAGAGCCGAGACATTGCACGGGGCGTGGACAGAGGCGGTGCTGGCGATCAGGGGATGATGTACGGCTATGCCACGGACGAAACGCCGGAGTTGATGCCCATACCCTTCATGCTGGCTACCCGTGCGCTTCTGGCCTTGCGTGATTTGCACTCTCCGCTGCTTTTGCCGGATGCCAAGGCGCAGGTGACCTACGATTACGAAGCCGGACGGATCGACACGTTCCTCATCAGCACGCAGCATTGGGCAGACGTACACACCGTGCAGGTAAAGGAGATCGTCCACGGCATTATGGCACGGGCCGCTAAAGCCTACGGCCTGAACACAGATTTCAGAGCGCTGGTGAATCCTACCGGCAGATTTGTGCAGGGCGGTTCCTTTGCGGATACCGGCGTAATGGGCCGAAAAATCATCGCCGATACCTACGGCGGCATGTGTCGCCATGGTGGCGGAGCTTTCTCCGGCAAAGACCCCACCAAGGTAGACCGCTCCGCCGCTTATATGGCCCGGAAGATTGCACGGGATTTTGTGCTTGCCGGATATGCGAAACGCTGCGAAATCCAGCTGGCCTATGCTATCGGGATGAAGGAGCCTGTGTCGGTCAACGTGAACTGTTTCGGAACCGAAACCATGTCGGAGAAAGAACTGGCCCAACTGGCACAGCGGCAGTATGATTTGACCCCTGCCGGGATTATGGAAGCGCTCCATCTGAAAACGGTTGATTACAACGAAACGGCAGCCTATGGGCATTTCGGGAAAACGGGACTTCCATGGGAACAGTAATGGCGGTGGCACATGGCGCTGACGTATAAACAAGGAAAGCAGATTCGGCTGCTACGAGAACGCAATCTGGGGTATCGGGCCATTGCGGCACAGCTTGGGCTTAGCCGGGATACCGTCCGCAATTTCTGCACAGCCCAACATCTTTCCGGTGTACGAGCGGGCGCAGAAACAAAGGTTGCCACCAGCTGCAAATACTGTGGCGCGGCGCTTGTTCAACCTGTGCGCGGGCGAAAAAGAAAGTTCTGCTCGGATGCGTGCTGCCGGAAGTGGTGGTCGGAAAATCCGCAGGCGATTCGCCAAAGCCCGGAGGCGCTCTATGAAGCCACCTGCCTGAACTGCGGGAAAGCCTTCACGGCCTACGGAAACAATAACCGACGCTATTGCTCCCATGCCTGCTATATTCAGCGTCGATTTGGAAGCTGTGCCTCCCAATGATAAAACTTATCGCATCCGCTTGACTTTCAGCGCCTTCAGAGTGATGAATGGCATACCGAAAGAAAAGGAGGCGTGAATATGAGATTCACCACGACCGCACCCGACCGGCGCACGCTGGTCAAAGCCATTGCAGAGCATACCGGCATGGAGCCGAACTACGCTGGCCCGCCCACGTTCAACTACACGGTGGGCACAATCACGGTTGACCGCGAGGGCTATGTCGACGTACCCGACGAACAGGCCGCCGATGTGAAGGTGTTCCTGATTTCCAAGGGCTGGATGGAGCCGGAGCCTGAACCGGAACAGCCGCGCATTCAGGTTGGCGTTCCGGCGAAAGACTTGACGGTGGCGAACATCACCAACCTGATTTACATGCTCTACAGCAAGCAGCACCTGCTGGGCAAGGCCCTCGGCACCGCCTGCATCCGCATCGAGGACGCGGTTATCAACCGGCTGCAGGAATACACGCCGGAGAACCTCGAAGCCTACACCGAGCTGCTGCGGGATTTCAAAGCGCTGGGCGACCTTGAGGGCTTGGAACTGGAAGAGGAACAGCTGCGGATGGATTTCCCGATGGCGGAGGACAGTATGCTCTGGATGCTGCTCATGACCAAGATGGTCGCCTTCGCCAAGTCGGCGCACCGCGTATACCCGCAGCGCCAGCAGCCGGAGGCAGAAAAGTACTTCATGCGCGGCTGGCTGCTCAGGATGGGATTTGGCGGCTCCGATTTCAAAGCTGCCCGGCATGCCCTGCTCAAGAACCTGAAAGGCTGCAGCGCCTTCCCCAGCGCCGAAAAGGCACAGCGCCATCAGGAACGCTGGGCGGAGATTCGCAGGCAGCACCGGGAAGAGCGGCTGGAACAGGCTGAAGATGCACAGGAGGAGGTGACCGGCGATGAAAAGGCCAACGCCTGAAAAGCTCCAGCTCCTGCGGGCACACTACACGGTGGGCAGCCGCATCCGGCTGATTCGGATGGACGATCCGTACCGACCTGATTTGAAAGCCGGTGCCATGGGCACGGTAGTCGGCGTGGACGACGCTGGGAACATCCTTGTGAACTGGGACTGCGGTTCTTCGTTGAGCGTTCTGTACGGTGTGGATTCCTGCACCGTAGTCGAAGGGAGGAAGACACATGACTGAGCGCATGGAACGGCGGCTGCTGGATTTGAAAGCCCGCCAGCAGGCCGGGGAACATATGATGTGCCCAAGGTGCGGTGCGGACACCATGAAGGAGCCAGTTTGCACCAACGCCCTGAGCCGTGTGGCGGACTTGTATGTGTGCGACTCCTGCGGCACGGCGGAGGCGATGCTGGCCTTCATGAAGCAGGACTACCCGCTGACCAGCTGGGCTGCGTTCCAGCCGGTCAGGCCGCCTTCCGATTTGGAAGCGCTGCCCGCCGCTGAGGTACTCCAGCGGGTGATGAAGGAACAGGCCGACACACTGATCCACCTGTACCGGATGTGCCGGGACGATCCGGAGAACGCCAGCGAGTACCGCCTTGAGGCTTTTGAAAGCTGCCCCGGCCTTACGGAAGTATGGACACAGCCCTTTTACGTCAAGTACCGGGCGGCGGATGGCGCGGCGATCATCATGTTCAAGACCGGCACAGACGGCAGGATACAGATCGCCGAGTGTGTCGTAGATAAATAGCGCAACAGGATTTGAAAGCGTCAGGCAATTTGCCCGGCGCTTTTTCTTTGCCCACGTCGCGCCGACATTGGCCCCACGTGCGGCCCAAACCGCCAAGGCCGAATTCTTCCCCGACCTTGATTTGAAAGCCCGACACGCGCCAACGTGGGCCGAATCCGCCGCAACAAGAAAAACCGCCCGCAGGCGGCAATTCTTGATTTGAAAGCTGGCGGCTCAGTACCACCAGCCGGTCTGGTAACTGTCGTTGCTGAAGAGCAGGCCGTGGTCGTCGATGAAGTGTCCGACCGTAGCGACGTAGCCGTCGCCGTCCATGATGGCGAGCTTGGACTGTGCCAGCTTCCAGATGAGCGCCAGCGTGGCTTCATCCTTGAGGTCTGCCTTTCGGCGGATGATTCTGGAGAGGTAGTCGGTGATGAAAATAGCTGTGTCGCTGTAGCGCTTGTTGTCCGGGTCGGAGGTCAGGCGAATGACTCCGTTGTGTGCGATGCCGCAGCGGCAGGTCAGGTCGAGCGCCCGCATCATCCGCGGCTGATTTGAAAGCGGGAACGGATGCGTCATGGCGGCGTTTACGCCTGCCTGTGTGCTGATTCGAAAGTGGTAAACCACGCTGTCCTGCGGGGTGAACCGCTCGGCGTGTACCGCCGAAAGGAAATCCTCGATGTTCATGAAGCCCTTGTGAATCGTGACCTTGCCGTCGCGGGCGTACATATAGCCCGCACCGTGTGGATTGCGACGGAACATGGCGCGGAGGGTGGTGTTGGTCGGCTGCTGTACGCCGGATTTGGAAACGCAAATGATGCACATGGTTGTGTCCTCCTTGGTATTTCTCTCTGGGGTGTGACATTCATCACTCTGCGGGGCGGGAAAGTCAAGCGGTGTCTGTGCTTCCCGCCCCGCTTGATTTCAAAGCTCTGTGTCCTGCCGGATGAACTCGGAGATGACTTCATAGAAATCAACCGGGTCGTAGTGGCCGAGCGTATAGCCGTGCTCGATTTCATAGCGATACTGGTCATTAACCATGTTCTGTGCTTCCTGAAGCGACCAGTTTGCATAGTCTTCCTCGTCCATAAAGGAATACAGATAAGCGATAAGCTCCATGATTTCGTCGGTAAGAAGTGTGTCTTTCATAGGTGTTCCTCCTTGATTTCAAAGCCGTCGTAGTGGGTAAAGCGAAGGATGAATGTGCTTTCAGGCATAGTGTTGTTCCTTTATGCGGTCTGTGCCGCGTCGATTTGGTCGCTGTGCTTTAGCGCTCCTGCTTGACGGTAATCTGGAAGACCGAGCCGTCGGGGGTACGGATTACAAAGCCTTCGTCGTAGGTCAGGTAACCGCCGTCGCTGTAGGTTTCTGTGCGGCTGCCGTCCAGCAGGGTGTCTTCAAGGGACTCGCCGTAGAGCAGAGCTCGCAGGCCATCGACGACCTCGGTTTCGGTGATGCGTTCTTCGTTTTCGTACATGGTGTGTCTCCTTCCGGGCTATGCGCCCTGTTGATTTAGGAGCTATGGCTCCCGCGACCGGGTTGCCCCGGTTTCGACCTGTGCCGAAGGTCATCGTCAGGCGGGGTTACGCTGTGCCTTGAGGAAGCGGCGGTACTCGATTTCAATCCTCTCGGTAACCCGGCGCTCCTGTTCTTCTTCGCCCGCCTCGTTGAGCTTGCGGAAAGGATAGTAGCTGGTGTGTTCGGTGAGCTCCCAGCGGCTCCGCGCCCAGCCGGGCAAGTCGCCGTCGTTGTAGTAGCGGTAATAGCTGTGCATGCTTCTGTAGGTCGCCTGCGTGTATTCAAAACCTGCGGCCTCCATTTCGTCATAGTATGCCTGTGCGGCTCCTGTCTGGTTCCAGTACCGATTTTTCATGATGTGTCCTCTCTGCGCTGTGCGCGGTTTGATTTGGAAGCTGTGGCTCCCGCGACCCCTTTCGGGGTTTCGGCCTGTGCCAAAGGCCCTCGTCAGGCGGGTTGATTTGAAAGCTGTGCCGGTGGCTCCCTGTGTCAGGAAGCCCGCCGCCAAGCCGCGTCGCCGGGCAGGAGCTTGAGCAGGTGTTCCCGCGCGGTGGCAAATTCGTCGCCGATGAAGCCCAGCCGGAGGAGCCAGCACCGGAAGGTATATTTCGGGTTATCGGTAACCGGGCGCGTGGGGCTGGCGGCCTTGCTGGTCAGCGCCTGTGCGCTGATGGCGAGGCACAGCTGGATATACGCCTTTATCTCGCCTGCGTGGAGTGTGCCGTTGAAGGCCCGGAACTCGATGGTGTGCGCGGGCCGCTCGGTAGAAAAGGCCGCGTGGAGGTTGAGCAGGTGGTAACGGCTGTGGTCGTAGTGCCGCTCCGCGCACCGCCGCCAGTCGGAGCTTGTGCCGCCTGAGCGGGCGTACCAGAGCCGGGCGAAGGCTTCCATCGACGTGGGCTTGCGCCGGTTCAGCTCGGCGAGGAACCCCGGCTCAATCGGGCGGCACCAGCGCTCGCGTCGGGCCGGCGTGATGCCCAAGGCCATGGTCAGCAGGTCTTCCTTGGCGTTTACGATGTTCACCAGCCTCCGCAGGCTTTGCGGGGTGTGCTCGCCGAGGCCGATGTGGATGTGGATGCCGCAGGAGCCGTCGGCTTTTGCGCCCGCCGCCCGGATGGCCCGGACGACCTCCTGTACCATCCCGATGTCCTCGTAGCGGCACACCGGGCTAACCACCTCCGCGTCGGGGTCGGTGACCGAGCCGTCGCTTTCGACCGTCCAGTGCCGCCCGTCGGGCATAGGCACACGCCAGTCGTCGAGGTGGCGGCCGCGATACTGTGCCGTCGTGCCGAAGTACGCGGCGATGGCCTTGGCCGTGCGTTCCCGGCCTATACCGGTGGTTTCAATCTCGATGCCGAAAGTCTGGTTTTTCATGGGGTGTGCTCCTTTCGCTGTGTCGTGTTTCGTTTTCCGGCGGGGCTTTTCGCTCGCCCCGCCCGGCGTGACACATTCATCACTCCGGGCCGCCGAAAAAGCAACCCGACCAAAGCGACAAGGTTTCGGGGACAAATCAGCTCTGAATCGACAAAGCCCGCGCCCCGGCGAAAAGCGCTTCTTTATATAGCGAAAACGGGCCTTTTGCCCGCGCCGCTGCCGCCATTCCCACCTGTAGCCCGTAACCCTACACAAGCCGCGCAGCTCAGAGCGTTTTTCGCCCGTCCTGCGCCGCCGCCCGCCGCGCCCCGGCAATAGGCCCGTCGCCCCGGCTATACCCGCCCCCGCCCGCCGTATACCGCCGCCCAGCCCGCGTCCGCCCCAGAAAGCCGCTGTATACCGCCCGCGCTCCGCCGCCCGGCAACGTGGCCCGCCCCGCGCCTTCGCGCCCGACACGCGGCCTTTGTGGGCCCCACGCGGCCAAGCCCCGCCCGCGTCTCGTTGGCGGCCCGCCGCCCGGAAGGAACGCCCCGGCTTCCCGCGCCGAAAGCGCCCGCCGTGCCGCCCGGCATAGCGCCCGTTCCCCGCCGTCCCGGCAAAAGACCGCCCGCGTCCGGCCCGCCGAGGCACACCACCGCCTTTTCGCCGCACCCGCCCGGCTCCGGCACAGCCGCCGCCCGCGCCGCCGCGTTCCGCTGTGCCCCCAAGGGGGGATCGAATCCTTGGGCTGTTCCGGCTGGAGACCGCGGCCCCCTCTCGCGTGAATTTTCGCAAAATTCAGGGGTGGGGGTATTAGCCCCAAAACAAAAAAAGACCGCCCCGAAGGACGATCTCTGGTGGTGTTGTCAATGGCTATTTGAGCCGGTAATAGCAGGTGCTTTTGCCGCTGCCTTCTCGTGCCAGTTCGCCGGATGCGACCAGCTTGCGAAGCGCGCCCTCGACGGAGCTGACGCTCAGTGAAGGACACAACTCCCGAATATCCTGCTTGGTAAACCGACCGATTTTATGGAGTGTTGCCTGATTCACCATTTCAAGCGCAGACTGCTTCTTCTCCACGAGGGAAAAGCGCTCTTCAAAATCGCGATAGGCAGAAAGGACGATACCCAGCAGATACTTGATAAAGGGAATCGCATCTTCCTGACCATCGTGCCAGCCTGTCTGCGACTGCCGAAGTGCATCGTAGTAAAGATCTTTGTTTTTTGCAATCTTGGCTTCCAATGAGATATATTTGCCCACATAGAAGCCGCTGCGGTAC
>CAMDVP010000141.1 GCA_945877525.1 uncultured Clostridia bacterium
AGTGTACCAAGAAACCGACTGAAGGTCGGTTTTGTACGAAGCCTCATCATGGCCAGTATGACGCAGTCATCCGCCGACTGCAGGCCGCCGGTCAGCGGGCAGGGCGCTACACCTCCTGCACGGCAGAGGTATCCAGCGTCAGACAGGAAGCGTCCGGCAGCGAATATGCCGAAAAATAGGACTGTTCCAGGGGAATCCATCGCGTAACGAAGGATTGCAGCGCCTCGGGGCCATTTCTTTGCAGGATGCGGCGCTGCTGCTCCTGTGGATTGACCGTCAGGAACACGCGCAAATCCGCCATGCCGCCCAAGGACGGCATCAGGGAATAACTGCCCTCCAGCACCACAACCCTCGCTTTTTTCACTGTTTTCGCCGGGAGATAGCTGTCCGTGTGACAATCATAGGGGCGGTATGACGCCTGGCCGGAAGCCCGCCACGGAAGAAGAAATTCCTCCAGCACCCGCTCCCAGTCCGCATTGCCGCCGGGCTGGGAAAGCCGCTCAGGCGTCTTTCGTTCATGGGGCAGGAAAAAATCGTCCATGGGCACCACTTCTGCCTGCAATATCGGTGCAATCAGGCGACTCAGGGTTGTTTTGCCGCTGCCGCATGGCCCGTCGATGCACAGGAGCAGCCGTGGCCTGTCCCATAGCCGCGCCAGGGCGGACAGCACGGGAAGCGCCGCCCTCCAGTTTGTACCGACAACACGATAAGCCGGCGCATAGGCAGCGCGATAGGTTTCCGAGTGATTCGGCAGCCAGGTGGGCTCATCCACAATCCGCCTGACGATGCGGCGCGCCTGATCGCTGAGCCGTCCGTCCCGCGCTACATCCGCCCTGCCTGCCGCCGGGGCAGGGGAAAGCCGCATCATTCTGGCAATCCAATCCGGGCGGATGCCCTCGGCCATGGCCCGACGGAGATTCAGGCGCATGTATCGCTCACCAAGAGGCTCGGTGAGAGGCTCGGCAGGATCGGGGACAAGGGTACGTTCCTCTTCCACAATTCGTTGAGTCACCGCGCCTTCCTCCGTCAGCAGATGACCACAGCCCAGCGCCGCCTGGAACAGCAGCTTCACCTCGTCCTCAGCCTCCATGGCGGGATAGCGCCGCCTGTGCCATTCAATCCACGCTTCCACAATCATCCTCCGTCAAAAGGCGCGCTGCCAATGGACAGCGCGCATGGTCTACTTTATAGATTCTTTTTCAGAATGGCGATTCCCTGCTTGATTTCATCAAAAGATATGTTCAGCGGCGGCAGCAGGCGAACCTTGTCCTTGGCAGTCAGCACCATAAGCCCATCTCGCAGGCAGCCCGCCGCTACCGGCGCGGCGGGCTTTTCGGTGGCAATGCCCAGCATCAGGCCCATGCCGCTGACCGCCTTCACGCCGTGGGCCTGCAGCAGCTCCTGCCGGATTGCCTGCCCCTTTTCCGCCACTTCTGAAAGGAATTCGTCCGTCAGTCGACTGATGACATGAACCGCTCCTGCGGCGCACACCGGATTTCCGCCAAAGGTGGAGCCATGGTCGCCCCGGCCCAGCACGTTTTCCGCCCGTTCGCCCATCAGACACGCGCCCATGGGCAGTCCGCCTGCCAGCCCCTTGGCTGTGGTGACCACATCCGGCTCAATGCCATAGTACATGTAGGCGTACAGCTTGCCGGTGCGGCCGTTGCCTGTCTGCACCTCGTCCACCATCAGCAGCGCGTCATGGGCGCGGCATAGGCGCTGCGCTTCCAGCACATAGTTCTTGTCCAGCACGTTTACGCCGCCCTCGCCCTGGATCATTTCCATCAGCACGGCGCAAACATCGCCCGGGGCCAGCGCTTCCTCCAGCGCAGACACGTCCCCTGCTTCCACATAGCGGAAGCCCTCCGGGAAGGGACCGAAGTGCTGGTGGAACTTTTCCTGTCCAGTGGCAGCCAGGGTTGCGATGGTGCGGCCATGGAAGCTGTTTTTCAATGTGATGATCACATGACGTGTGCCGCCTGAACGGTCGCTGCCGTACTTGCGCGCCACCTTCAGAGCGCATTCGTTGGCCTCCGCGCCGGAATTGCCGAAGAACACCTTCTTCATGCCCGTCCGTTCGCAAAGCATGCGTGCCAGCTCGGCCTGGGGGGCGGAGTAGTACAGATTCGACACATGGCCCAGGGTGTTCAACTGCGCGGTCACAGCAGCAACCCAACCCGGGTCGCAGGCACCAAAGGTGTTCACGGCGATGCCGCTTCCCATGTCGATATAGCGCCGGCCCTCCTCGTCCGTATATGTCGCGCCCTGTCCCCTGGCCAGCACCACGTCAAAGCGGCCATAGGTATTGGCAATAAAGGCGGAATCCGCCTGTTTGGTGTTCATGCTCATGGTCAGATCTCCTTCTTGAACATGGTGCCCAGGCCTTCGTCCGTAAGGGTTTCCATCAAAAGGGCGTGGGGGATACGGCCGTCAATGATGAATACCTTGCGCACACCCTCGCGGATGGCCCGGGTGCAGCAGTCGATCTTCGGAATCATTCCGCCGGATATTACGCCGTCCTCCTTGAGCTTTTCCGCACCCTTGAGATCGATCCGATGGATCAGGGTATCGGGGTTCTTCGCATCCATCAGCAGTCCGGGCGTGTCGGTCATGGAGATCAGGCTTTCCGCCTTGAGGCTGGCCGCGATGGCCGCAGCGGCGGTATCGGCGTTGATGTTGTATACATGCCCCGTCTCGTCACAGCCGATGGTGGACACCACGGGAATATAGCCCTTTTCCAGCAGATCATGAATGGGCTGCGGATTGACCGAAACAATCTCGCCCACATAACCCAGGCGCTCGTCGATCATCCGCGCCTTGATCAGCCCGCCGTCCATGCCGCAGATGCCCATGGCCCGGCCGCCCAGATTGTCCAGCTTGGCCACCAGGCTCTTGTTGATTTTACCCGCCAGGATCATCTGCACAATCTCGCTGGTTTCCTCATCTGTCACTCGCAGCCCATCCACGAACTGCGATTCCTTGCCCACCCGCTTGAGCATGGCGGAGATTTCCGGCCCGCCGCCGTGCACAAGCACCACTTTCACACCGATCAGATGAAGCAGCACCATGTCCCGCATCACGTCGTGCTTGAGTTCCTCATTAATCATGGCGTTGCCGCCATATTTCACCACAACGATTTTGCCGTTGTACTTCTGAATATGGGGAAGCGCCTCCACCAGCACCTGGGCGCGCTGGCTGTTATTGAGCTGCCTGATCATGCTTCATTCCTCCGTCAAGTGCGGTAGTCGCCGTTGATTTTCACATAGTCATATGTCAGATCACAGCCCCATGCCGTGGCACAGGCATCGCCGTCACGCAGGGTAATCAGCACCTCAATTTCATCCTCCAGAAGGATGGTTTTTGCATCCTCCTCGGAAAAGGGCACGCCCGCGCCCATTTCGCATACGCTGATAATACCCATGGCGGAGCGGAAGGACACGTCCACCTTGTGCACATCCATGTCCGCGCCGCTGTAGCCCAGGGCGCACAGCACCCGGCCCCAATTTGCGTCCGCACCGAAGATGGCGGCCTTCAAAAGGCTTGAGCAGCAAACAGCCTTGGCGGCAAGCTTGGCGTCCTTTACTGTTTTGCCGCCCTCCACCCGGCAGGTAATCAGTCTGGACGCACCCTCGCCGTCCTTTGCAATCATGCGGCACAGGGTCGTCGTAACCTCGTTCAGCGCCTCGCAGAATGCATTGTAATCCGCCCCTTCGCCATCAATCGTCGGATTGCCTGCCATACCGTTGGCCATGATGGACACCATGTCGTTGGTGGATGTGTCTCCATCCACGGAAACCATATTAAATGTGTCCTTCACATTCTCTGCGAGCGCCTTTTGCAGCATCGCGGGGCTTATGGCGGCATCGCAGGTGAGGAACACCAGCATGGTGGCCAGATTGGGGTGAATCATCCCGCTGCCCTTGGCGATGCCGCCCAGGCGGCAGGTAATGCCGGAGGCAGTGAAGGCAACAGCCACCTCCTTCAGGCGGGTGTCGGTGGTCATGATGCCCTCGGCAGCCTCAGCGCTGCCGTGATCGCTCAGCGATGCAAACAGCGGCGCCACCCCGTTGGCGATAGGTTCGATGGGCAAAGGCTGACCGATCACGCCGGTGGACGCCACAATCACATCCTCCGGCTTCACATGCGCGGCCTCGGCGGCCAGACGGCACATCTGCAGTGCAGCCGCTTCGCCATCCGCATTGCAGGTGTTGGCATTGCCGCTGTTGCAAATGGCCATCTGCGCCACGCCGTTTGCAATGTTCCGCTGCGTGACATAGATGGGCGCTCCCTTGACAAGGTTGGTGGTATACACCGCCGCGGCGCTGGCGGGCACGGCGCTGAAAATCATGGCAAGGTCGCGCTTGGATTTATTCTTGCGGATGCCGCAGTGCACGCCTCCGGCCATGAAGCCCTTCGCCGCGCAAACGCCGCCCTGAATATGTTCCATGGAAACATTCCTCCCGTATATGACATGTGTATTTATGCAAACTTCAATCCGCAGGTTTCATCCAAGCCCAGCATCAGGTTCAGGCACTGAACCGCCGCGCCGGAGGATCCCTTGCCCAGGTTGTCGAACAGGCTGACCAGCTGCAGACGTTCGTCATTGCCCAGCACCATCAGCAGCATATCGTCCCGGCCGCTCATGCCGTCCGCAGGAATAAAGCCGTTCATGCCCTCGATATCCGCTTCCGAAGCCACATGCACCACCCGGCTCCCAGCGTAATGCGCCCTCAGACATTCCGTCACTTCAGTCATCGGATGCGCGCCGCATCGCAGTTGTCCGCGGAACAGCGGAACAGTTATCTCCATGCCGCTGTAGTAGTCCGCCACCACCGGGGCAAATACAGGCGGCATACTCAGTCCGGACATAAGCTGCATTTCCGGCAGATGCTTATGTCCCTGAGACAGGCCGTATTGCCGGGGACTGTCCAGAGAAGGGGAGCGCATCGGCGCTTCATATTCGGCAATCATCTTCCGGCCTCCGCCGCTGTATCCGGTAAGGGAGAAGCAGGAAAGCTGCGCGTCTCCCGGCAGAAGCCCTGCCTGCATCAGCGGCGCTGCCAGCGCAATAAATCCGCTGGCATGGCATCCGGGCACTGCCACAAATTTTCCCTCCATGACGGCCTTACGATGGGCATCGGACAGCTCCGGGAAGCCGTATGCCCAGCCGCTTGCCACCCGATGGGCCGTGGAGGTGTCCAGAATGCGCGCTCTGCTGCCCTGCGCCAGGGCCACCGATTCCTTTGCCGCCGCATCCGGCAGGCATAGGATGGCAATATCCTCCTCATGCAGGCATGCCTGCCGCGCCTCGGGATCCTTTCGCCTGTCCTCGGGCAGTGTGAGCAGGCTGAATTCCGGCCGATCGGCCAATCGGTCGAATATCCTCAGCCCCGTGGTTCCCTCCTTGCCGTCTATAAACACCCTGACGCTCATGCCAATCCTCCTTGATTCATGCACTTGAATCGCATAAATATGCATATATTATACATCGCACACGCTGCTTGTCAAGCGATGTACGAAAGAAATACACGCATGAAAAGCGCCCGGGACATTCTCCCAGGATACAGCCAGGCGCTTTTTCCTCTTGAAAGATAAGGCTGTTCACTTTATACTAAGGGTAACAAGCATGTTTGCAGGGAGGAATCCAGCATGCCCAGGATTCGCATGAGTACCGGCGGAAGCGGTATTGGAAACGCATATCCTCTTTCCGAGAGCATCCATATGACGTTGATTCAGAAGGGTAAGGCGGATGAGGCGCTGAACAGCGGCTACGGCATGCTGTTCGCCCCTGCTGTGATTCTCCCTGACCAGACGATTTCTGAACGTTTGGCGGTTGCGCCAGGCTTTGTTCATGCGGACAGCGGCTTTGGCATTGCTGCGCTTCGGGTCAACCTGGCCGGCGAGGAAACGGACGCCGGGCAGCTGCTCTACTGGACAACGGAGGACTTTGTAACCTTCCATGAGCACGGCATGCGCCTGCGGGCCGATTTCCCGGAGTATGACCCGCTGCATCCTGTTACGGAGGCCGATATTTCGGATGACATCTGCCGGCATGTATGCAACAGGTGGCTGAGGAAGCCCTCCGACATTCGGCCGCGGTTTCCGCTGGCCGACGGCTATGCCGACCCGGTGCTGCTGTACTGGGAGAAGGCGTGGTATTTCATTGCGACCAACGACAACACGGACGATGTCGGGCTGTACATCCGGCGCGCACCCACCATGATGGGGCTGTTTGCGCCTGATGCACAGGAACACTGCATCCTTGCGCGCAATGATGCCCTTGACCTGATTCAGACCTTCTGGGCCCCGGAACTGCACACCATCGGGGGAGGATTAACCATTCTGCTTGCCATCGGAGGAAAGGTGTGGGGGCCGCAGTGTTATATGATGCGCCTGCGGGAAGGCGGGGATCCCACCCTTGCCGAGGATTGGGAAACGCCCGTGCGGGTGCGCCGTGCAGACGGCAGTCCCCTGGCGCGGGAGGGCATTACCCTGGACATGGCCTTCATCCGCGTGTCGTCAGGCAGTTATCTTGCCTGGTCGTACCGGGAACGCATTGGCACGCCGAAGGACACCGGCTCCATGCTAATGATCGCCCGGGTTGATGAGCGGGAGCCCTGGCGCCTTGCTTCCGAACCCGTGGTGCTGTCTCGCCCGCTGTACGCCTGGGAAAACCGTGGCCGCACCATCAATAATGAGGGCCCGTATCCGCTGTATGCGGGGAACGACGTGTATCTCACCTATTCTGGGGGCGCGGCGGGGGGAGAATCCTACGCCGTGGGTTACCTGCGGGCCTCTGTCCATGCGGATTTGACCGATCCTGCCGCATGGTACAAGTCGCCCATGCCCGTGCTGCATTCCCTCCGTGTGCCGGAGGTATACGGCCCGGGGCACAACTCCTTCTTCACCGACGAGGACGGGCAGATCTGGATAGCCTATCATGCCCAGTGCTCTCCCGAGGATCGCGTTCGCCGTACGGGGATCCACCCCATTCATTTCACAAAGGACGGCACGCCCATTTTTGACTGCCGCACCGACATTGGCTGAAGGGCAAAGCCGCGTTACTGCAACCCGTTCATGTGTTCGTACCGGATTGTCACGCCGCCGGGGCTCACCCATGCGGACACCGTGTCCGAAAGGGCGGACACCGCGCTCTGCCATGCCTCGTCGGAAGCAGCGTACTCCGTAAGGCAGCGCTCGCGGCACTTGACAAGCTCGTCTTCCAGCAGCTTTTGCCTGCGCTCCTCCGTCAGCGGATACCAGAAATCATCCTTGATGGTTTGCACCGGATCGAGGCTGTCGGACAGGATTTCCACCTCCGGCAGCAGCAGGGTAATACCGTCATTCTCCACCTTAATGCCCACTTTGCGCAGATCAATTCCCATGCTTGCGCGATACACATACCGGATGGTCACGCTCTGCACCGTACCCAGGAACATGGCGCTGGTGGAAGCGTTCAGCACGCCCTCGTCCTCCACCATAGAGGTTTCCAGCCGGGCGCTTTGCTGCATCTGGTGTGAAAGAAGGATTGAGGTATTCAGCGCCGCGCCGCTCAGGTCGGGCAGAATAGAGGAAGCCCACCGGGACGCATAGGGCAGAAGCACTGCAATCAGCACCACTGTCAGGGCTGTGGCCACCATCCGGGCCAGCCAATGCATCAGTCTTTTCATGCGCCGCCTCCCAACCATCCGGGCAGCAGCACCAGCACGGGTACAATCATATGGCGCATCAAAAGCACCAGCAGCGTGCCTGCGCCAAGGAGCATCAGCAGCACGGCCCACAGCGGATAGCGCCTCTTCCGTTTGGGGCGGGGCATTTCGGGCGCGTCAGA
>CAMDVP010000142.1 GCA_945877525.1 uncultured Clostridia bacterium
TTCCTGGGCCGGCCCAACGGCCACAAGGCCCACGAGCTGCTCCATACCACCTACATGGCGCGGCCCAAGTACAGCAAGTAAAACACGGGAGGGGGCGGAAGCGCTCCCTCCTTTTCGAATCGACAGCGATTATGAAATAGAAATAAACAGCGATGGCCCGGGACGTCAATTCTCCGGGTCATCGCTGTTTTGGAAAGCAAACGGATTGGCGGACATATATAAGCCGCCAGTTATGGATTACCGAATCCTGACTGCCTGTGCCACATGGGTGAAAAGCTCACGCCCATCGGCCAGCATGTCCTTTTCGACGGTGATTTTCAGCTGGCCGTTATCCATGCGATGCATGGTGATTTCCGGGCAACACCAGCCGTTGAGCCAGCGCAGGGAAACGCGCAGCGTATCCGCATCCAGGAAGCGCGCTGTGGCCGCATAATCGGGCAGATCCTCCATCACGGTCACGGCCTTGCGGGGCGTCCATTTGCCGGTCAGGTCGGCGTAAAGCTGCGTTTCTTCATCGAGGGTCAGCAGCAGCTGATTGTCATTCAGCGTCAGGCGCATGAAGCGCACGTCGGCGCTGCGCGATGGGGAATAGAACAGGTGATAGAAATCCTCCTGCACGGGAGCCACCTCAATCCATGGACGGAAGCTGCCCTCACAGATGAAATAGTCGCCCTGCCACCGGGCCGCGTCCGGCGGGATGGGCAGTGCCGGCGCGTCCGCAACGCAGCGGCTACTCTCGTAATGCCGCAGGGAGGCGAGGGCTTCGCCGTTCTCCGGCAGGGCTGCGTCCGCTGCGGAAGCCATGAGGGCCTCGACCAGCTCCATCACCCGGGGCACGCCGTTGGGATAGCGGCCTGCTTCATGAATGGCCACCACCATGTCCTTCTCCGGCCAGATCAGGCAAAGCTGCCCCTGCCCGCCGTCAAAGCGCACCATGCCAGGCTGCTTGCACATCCACAGCTGCCAGCCGTATCCCATGGCGCCGTCGTCGGTGCCGGGGGTATCGCTGGTTTCAATCTGCTTGGTCATGGCCTGCTCCATCCAGTCGCGGCGGATCAGCTGCTGCCCGTTTACACAGCCATAGGCGGCATAGAACATGCCCAGGCGCAGGTTGGCCCGGGTGGTGGAGCTTGTGCCGGGCTCGGCTACATAAGAACTGCCGAACTTGCGCCACACATGCTCTCCGGGGGCAATACCGATGGCGCTGAACAGCCTCCGGCGCATGTATTCGTCCAGCGGTTCGCCGGAGCGCTTTTCCACCGCCGCGCCCAGGAGACAACTGCCAATGGAGTTGTACAAAAAGGTGGTGCCGGGCTCATGGACGATGGGCTCCCGCAGGAAATTTTCCACCCAGCGCTCGTCCATCTCGGGCATCCTGGCCATTCCCACCGACATGCTCATCAGGTGGGACATCTTAAGCTTGCGCATGTTTTCGTCCGGCTCGATGCCGTACAGGGCAAACTCGTCGGCAAACACATCCACAAAGCGCTCGTCGGGGGAAATCAGCCCCTCCGTGCAGGCCAGGCCAAAGCCTGTGCAGGTGTAGCTCTTGCCGAGGGAGTGGTTGGTATGGGGCTTGCCCGCGCCGTAGGGCTGCAAGTAGGTTTCGCAGAACACCTTGCCGTGGCGCTCCATGACAATGCCGTGAATCTCATTTTCCGTGGCGTCCAGCAGGCGGAGGCACTCCTCCACGGCGCTGCTGCTCAGGCCAATTTCCTCCGGGCTGCACACGCCCTGGATCAGGTCATGGGAATTTTCCTTCATCAATGATTCTTCCTTTCAAGCAGCTGCGCAATCATCAGCGACTCCAGATCATCCTCACCGGCGGAAAGCCAGGTGACGCCGGCACGGGTTTTGCTGCTCAGAGCATAGGAGGAGCTGTCGCCGCTGTCCCTCTCGCCAAAGACGGCGGAAAGGTTCATGTCGTCCGTCCAGCTGTCGGGCAGATCCGGATTCGCATTAAAGGCGATGGCGGCGCTGATTCGTTCCGGGCAGCGATCCAGCAGATGCGCCGCTGCCCATCCGCCCGTACCAAGTCCAAGGGCAACGGCCGTGTTTGCCACGGGGAAGCTGCGGCTGACAAAGGGCAGAAGCCCTTCGGTGAGGTAGGTGCGCCAGTGAGGCCCATAGCGCATATCGGTGAAGCAGGAGCGGTTGCTGTTGGGGAGCAGAATGGCCCAGCCGGTTTGATCCACCAGGCGGGGGAGGCGGCACAGCTGCGCAAGCTGCGTTCCGTCATATCCGAGGTCGTGAAGAAACAGCGCCAGAGGAATCTGCTCGCCGCTGCCTGTCATGGCCGCGTCCGGCAGGGCGATGCGCCAGGACTGCGCGTGCTCCAGCCCGGGCAGCCGGCTTGAGGCTTCCATCAGAATCATACGGCTTCCTCCTTTCGGGCATCGAGGCACACCTGCTCGGCCCATTGCATGAAATCCTCTGTCCACAGGTTCCAGCAGGTGAAGCTGTGGATGCCTGCGCCCTGCCGCCAGGCAACCTGTGCCCCGGCCTGGCGAAGGTCATCTCTTGCGATGGTGTTCAGCGCATAGCCGAAATCCTCGGTGCCGCAGACCATGTACAGGGAGGGACATACGCCCTCGCTGACGCGGCGGCGCGCCATCCAGACCACATCGTTGGAATTGTTGACAAGATTCTCATAGGATCCAAAGGCGTACATCAGGTCGGGCCCGCCGACCTGAACGCCCCGCTGATAGCGCTCGATGATAGTGGGCAGTGCCACCGCGCCGGCAAAGGCACCGGCCCCGCAAAACCATTCCGGCCGGTTCATGGCCAGGCGGAAGGCTGCAAAGCCTCCCATGGAAGCGCCGGCGATCAGGTTGTCCTCCCGCCTTTGGGACAGGCAGGGAAGCAGGCTGCGCACAGCGGGAAGCCATTCGTTTTCCAGAAAATCCGCATAGGGCAGGCCGTAGCGCATGTTGACGCCGAAGCCGTTGAAGATGGACACGGATACCAATGCAAAGCCGTGGTCGCGGGCGACCTGCACGATGTTGGATTCATCAAACCACTCGTTGCAGTCGCAGTTGGCGCCATGGAGCAGCCACAGGGTTTTGAAGCCGCTGCCGCTGTCCGGCAGGGATACTCTGATCTCCACGGGCACCTTCAGCACCCTGGACGGAATGGAAAAATGCAGCAATGCCATGATGATTCTCCTTTCAGCCTTCCTCCGGTTCCAGCACCCGCCGCTTCAGGGGCAGGTATTCATCCAAAGCCCTGGCGATGTACTTGTCCCACATGTCAAAGTCGTGGTCATAGCCCTCGGCCACCTCATAGGTTACATCGTAGCCCGCTTCCCGGAGCAGGCGCACGTCCTCCTCCACACGGGAGCGGATAAACTCACGGCTGCCGCAGGCAATGAAGAACCTACTGGCCTCGTGCCCGGCACGGCGATGGGCCTCGGCCTGCGAAGCCACATCAAACCGGGAGCCTTCGATGCCGCTGCTGGGGCCGAAGGTGGTGCAGTACAGCGGGAAGTCGTTGCGGAAATGATCCATGTCCAGCTCCTGCTGGATGGTCTGCGTGCTCATGGTCATGCCGATGCCCCCGGAGATGTCCACGCAGGCGGCATACCGTTCCGGGTGCATCAGGGCGGTGCCAAGGGCCACGTTGCCGCCCATGGCGTAGCCGACGATGAAATTGTCCTCCCGCCTGGGGGAGGAAGCAAACAGCGACTGAATCACCACGGGCAGTTCCTCGGCCAGGAAGGTCTGGTAGGCCACGCCATAGGCGGTATCCACACCGAAGCTGTTGGCGATGTTGGGGGTTACCAGCATGACCCGGTTGCGCTGGGCATAGCGCTCTGCGTTGGTGTAACGGTAGGTGAGGGTGTCATCGTCGCCGCCACCGTGAAGCAGATAAACCGTCTGAAACTTCATCCCCGGGCGGTAGAGCGCCTTGCCGTCCGCGGTGCAGCGGCCCTGCTCGCGCTTGTCGGAAACGGCGGGATCAAAGTAGGTCAGATCATCCGTGGGGTATACCACGGAGATGTTCACATAATAGCCCAGCACCTGGCTGCGGTAGTTGAAATGAATCAAGCCCATTGATGAAACGCCTCCAATCAGCATGCTAAAATGATGAGGTTCATGAAGCAAATCGAATTAGCAAAATAATATCATAGCAAAACCCTGTCTGTCAAGGGCGTCTATGGGAAATCCAACGTCCTGTTACCTTGGGCAAAATCGGGAATTAAGAGACGTATCAGCAAAAAATGACCCTTTGAATGCGTCGGAACAGCTTGACAGGCGATGAAAAGGCTGGTATTGTATAAGAAGGTGCAACGTTTTAGCATATGCGCTGATCAACATATGACCCTATGAATGGATGAAAGGATGGATGAAGAATGCTGCGAAAGACTCATGTGGAAACAGGCTGGCTGGTGGGCGTACCCGCGGCGGATCCGAGAATCACGGCATACAAGGGAATTCCCTTTGCCGCACCCCCTGTGGGTGAAAACCGCTGGCGCGCGCCTCAGCCTGCCGCCCCCTGGGAGGGTGAGCTGCTCTGCCACAGCTTCGGCCCCATGTCCATGCAAAAGCCCCATATGAGCGATGGAAAAATCGGTCTATATGAGAAGGAATGGCTGTGCGATCCGCAGTGCCCCATGGATGAGGACTGCCTGTACCTGAATGTATGGACCCCCGCCATGAGTGCGGACGAGCGCCTGCCGGTGCTGGTGTGGTATTTCGGCGGCGGCCTGATGGTCGGCGCACCTAACGAAATGGAGTTTGACGGCGAGCGCCTGGCCCGCAGGGGCATTGTGGTGGTGACGGTCAATTACCGCACCAATGTGTTCGGCTTCCTGGCACACCCCGACCTGACCCGCGAGGCGCCGGAGGCTCCCACCAATTTCGGCCACCTGGACCAGCAGTTTGCCACCCGCTGGGTGCAGCGGAACATTGCGGCCTTCGGCGGCGACCCGGACAATATTACCATCGCGGGCCAGTCGGCCGGCGGCGGCAGCGTCCAGGCCCAGCTGACCAGCCCGCAAAACGAGGGGCTGTGCCAGCACGCCATCATCGACAGCGGCGTGTTCATCAACCCCTATCTGCACTGGATGCCACCGACCCTGCCCATGGACGAGGCGGAGCAGCAGGGCGTGGATTTCCTGAAGATGCTGGGGGTTTCCACCATTGAGGAGGCCCGGACCCTGGACGCGGTGTTTGTGCGGGACAAGATGCTGGAGAGCGGCGAGGTCTTCGGCCGCGTGATTGACGGGCAGTTCTGCGTGGGCGACCCGTGGCTGTTGCTGATGCAGGGCAAATGTCTGCCCGTGCCGGTGCTGACGGGCTGGACGAAGGATGAGTTCCACATGTCCTTCCCGGAACTGACCGGGCAGGAGAAGCAGACCCGCCTGGAGGCTGCCTTTGGCAAGGGGGCTGAGGAATTCCGCCGCCTGTGCGGCGATGACGACCGGCCGGGCACCCTCAGCGCCTCAAGCGAGGTGAACGTGGTGGAGGCTGCCTGCCGCACCCTGTCCCAGGCCCGCTGCGCCATGGGCCTGAAAACCTACCTGTACACCTTCGAGCCGTCCATCCCCGGTGATGACGCAGGATGCTTCCATTCCTCCGACCTGTGGTTCTTCTTTGAAACCCTGGCCAAGTGCTGGCGCCCCTTCAAGGGCAAGCATTACGATCTGGCGCGGCAGATGTGCAACTACTGGGCCGGCTTTATCAAAAACGGCGATCCCAACGGCCTTGACGCGGACGGCGAAGCCATGCCCTACTGGCCGGAGAGCAGGGAGCAGTCCACTGTGATGCACTTTGGCGATGAATGCGCCTGCCGCGTGGAATCGGAAGGGCCGCTGATGCGCTTCCTAATGAGCAATGAATACAGGGTGTGGGGGCTGACCCAGCCCGGCGGGAAGGAATGAGAGCATGCTGTATCTGAAGGAATTTCGCGATGGACGCGGTATGATGTATCTGTATTTTCCGGGGGTCAACCGCCGCACACCCTACAAGCGCAGCGGCCTGTTCGTGCTGATGGACGATGTGAGTCGTGCGCATGTAGAGCAGGTGATGGCGGAACTGGATTTGGAAACCCTGTGTCGGGACGAGGAAATTGTCCTGGCGTTCCCAGTGCCCGGGGAAGGCGGCTGGCAGGGCGAAGCCTGCGAGGACTTTGCGCGCTTCTACGACGGGATTACCAAGGCGGACGATGAGCCGCTGCCCACCAATGCCATCGGCATTCCCACCTTCGAAGCCATGACCAGCACCTGGCATCCGATGAACGATGTGCGCTATGTGATCGGCCTGGGCAGCGGGGCGGACTTTGCCCTGCGGCTGTGCGCGGAAAAGCCGGAATGGTTCGCAGGGGTGTGGACGGTGGGCGGAAGACTGCCGGAGAGCACCGTCCCCGCAGCGCCAATGCCCGCATGGCTGAGCGGCGCGGACAGTGCCACGGCGCAGGCCTTCTGCCGGGCCAACGAGGCCGACACGGTGAAGGGCAATGTGCATCTGTGCAAAAGAAACCCCGTGCAGCGGGTGATCCTGGAGGATCTTCCGGCGGATGCCGACGCGGTGCGGCAGGTGTGGCGGCGGCTGTTCCGCACATCCAGACGGGTCAACACCTGCGTCCATGGCGACCTGACCAACCGCCTGGAGGACGCGCGCAAGCTGTTCGAGTGCTATGTGGAGGACGACCGTCTGGACGGGCGAAACCACACCTGGTTTGTCAGCGTGCCAGCCTCGCTGAAGGAAGGGGAGAAGGCGCCGCTGGTGGTGTTCTTCCACGGCGGCTCGGACAATCCTGCGGAGGCCGCGGAAATGTGCCGCCTGCACGAGCTGGGCGAGGAGGAAGGCTTCATCACCGTTTATCCCTGGGGCAGCAACCGCTGCAGCTGGAACAGCAGCATGGAGCCGGATCAGGAGGACGACGTAGCGTACAGCGCGGCGCTGATCCGCTATATGCTCCGGCACTATCCGGTGGATGCGCAGCGGGTGTATCTCAGCGGCTTCTCCAACGGCGCGGGCCAGGCGCAGAGCGTCGCCCTGTGCCATCCGGAGCTGGTGACCGCCATCTTCCCCATTGACGCCAACTGGCCCGGCATCCGCGGCAAGTACATGGAGCTGGAATGGCAGGATGTGATTCCCTTCCGCCTGGGCATGGAGCGGAAGGCTGAGATGGATTACCGCATTCCCGTGTGGTATACCTACGGCAGCCGGGAACCCTCCTATCCCGTGCGGCGTGACAGCACGCAGCAGCACCAGTACGACTATTGGAAGATGTACAATCATGTGACCATCCGGCCCACACCTGCCCGGGATGAGGAAGGCGATCCCTGCGGCGTGGCAGGGGATATTCAGGAAACCCTCCGCCCCAGCACCACCTATCCCGACCATTTGTATGAGATCAACCGCTTCCTGGATGACCGGGGGGAGAATCTCTATAACTATGTGGTCATGCACGACAAAGGCCACGAGGTCGCGGAGCAGGACGCCCGCCTGGGCTGGCAGTATGTCAGGAAGTACCGCCGGCTGCCGGACGGAACGCTTCTGCGCTCGGAGGACTGAAAGGTCAAGCTTGAAAAAAACGCGCCTGTGTGATAGGATAGCGGGGTAGGGGGAGGCACGTTATGCGCAAGGAAGAATCAACCGTCCAGATCAAGCAGATTGCTGAGGCTGCAGGCTTTTCCCAGAGCACGGTTTCCATTGTCCTGAACGGACGCGGCGACGAGATGCGCATTTCCCAGGCAACGCAGCAGCGCATCATCAGCGTGGCCCGGGAAATGAATTATCAGCCCAATATTTATGCCCGTCGGCTTCGGGGCATCTCCGGCTCACAGCCCGCGCAGATGATCGGCCTGTTCTGG
>CAMDVP010000143.1 GCA_945877525.1 uncultured Clostridia bacterium
CGTCCGGCCTGCAGCACTGGCGGGGGTTATTCCCCCCGCAGGGCGAGGGTGGAGCCCCTTGGGGTTTTGCGGACGATGATCTGCCGGTCGATGCGCTCCTCCAACTCGTGAACATGGGAAATGATGCCGATAAGCCGCTGGCCGCCGGCCAGGCCGGAGAGCACCTGGATGGCGTTGCGCAGGGCGTTGTCGTCCAGGGTGCCGAAGCCCTCGTCAATGAACATGGCCTCCATGCGCACCGCGCCGCTCTGCGCCTGCACCACGTCGGAAAGCCCCAGCGCCAGCGCCAGGCTGGCCAGGAAGGACTCGCCGCCGGAGAGGGTGCTCACATCCCGCCACTGGCCGGTGCCGCGGTCCAGCACGTCCAGGTCCAGTCCACTCTGGCGCACAAGATCCCGGGCTTCCTCCTTGCAGCGCAGGGTGAACATGCCGTCTGTCAGCACGGTCAGACGCTGGTTGGCGGCGGCCACCACCTGCTTGAAGTAGTACTGCTGCACATACGCCTCAAAGGTCAGCTTGGCCCGGCGGGAGCCGCCCTGGTTGATGCCCGCGCAGCAGGTGTACAGCTCCCGGACAATGGCCCAGCGCTGTTCATGACGCTTCTGCTGGCGAAGGGCGGACTGAATTTCCTTCAGCGCGTCCTCGTGCAGGATCAGCCGGGAGGACAGCGCGGATTCCTCCTTGCCGGCGGCGGTTTTCTGCTCATTCCACGCCTGCCGCTGCTGCTCCAGTGCGGAAAGCTCCACCGGCTGCTGCCCCTGCAGGCGCTCCCGCAGCATGGCTGCCTGATCGGCGGCGGATTTCTTCCGTTCGCCATATTCCCGCAGCGAACGCTCCAGCCGCTCTGTTTCCGCGTCCGGCAGTCGGGCCTCCCGATAGGCTGCCTCGTCCGCAAAGCCCGCCCCGGCAAGCCCCGCGAGAAAGCGGGCGTTCAGCGTCTCGGCCTGGCTGCGCAGCGCCGCAAGCTGCCCGCGCGCCTGGGCGGCGGCGGTTTGGCTTCGCTCTGCCTGAAGCTGCAGCTTGCTCAGCGCACCTCTGCACTGCTCCATGGCGCTGCGGTATTGCGAAACCCGGGCGGTCATGTCGCTGATGCGCCGCATCAGGCTTTCTTCTGTCTCCTCCGGGCCAATTCCCAGCCCCTGCAGGCGAACCCGCCCGGCCTCGTCCTCCGCCTGAAGGCCCGTCCATGCCGCGAGAGCGCGGCTCAGGCTGTCCGCCGCCTCGCGATGCCGTCTGTCCGCCTGCTCCATGGCCTCCCGGGTAACGGATTCTGCCGTCAGCGCTGCCGGATGGGGGTGCGACGTGGCGCCGCAGACCGGACAGGGCTCGCCCTCGCGCAGGCCGGCAGCCAGCAGGCCTGCCTGGCTGCGGTAATAGCCCTCCTTGGCTGCGGTGTAGGCCGCGTCGGCCTGGGCGCTTTGGGAAAGCAGGCTTTGCAGACGGGCCTGCTCCCGCTTCATCTTCTTCTGCCGCTCTCCGGCTTCCCGAAGCACGGGAATGCAATCCTCCAGCTGCCGGGCCGTGGCCAGCAGCTGATCCGCCTCCGGGCCGCAGCTTTCCGCCTGGCGCAGCGCCGCCTCGGCTGCAGGAAGCGCCGCCTCGGCCGCAGTTCGCGCTTCCTCCGCCTGGCGGAGCGTTTCCTGCTGCAGGCGCATCTGCCGGGCGTTGTCGCTTAGCAGGGCTTCCTCCGGGGCCAAAGCCTGGGCGCGCCGGGCCAGCGTCAGCCGCTGAGCCTGCGCCTGCATGGCGCCTTCGGCATCCAGCAGAGCGGCCAGATCCTTCTCCGTCCGGCGGAGAGCATCGAAATCCGCATTGATGGCCTTGCCCTGCGCCAGGGCTGCCGTGAGGGCGTCCATTTCCCCGGCGGCCTTCTCCCGGCGGGTCAGGGCTGCCCTGTGGGAGGCGCGCTCGCTTTCGATCAATCGCGTGAGGCATTCCGCCAGCAGGCCGGCGTACTTGACGTCGGTACGATACAGTGCCAGATGTTCTTTTTCGGGAAAGTCCGGCTCCGGGTCAATACGCCCGGCGGCAATGCGCATGCGCTGCGCCAGGGATTCCTGCTCCCGGACACAATCGGCGTTCATGTCCTGAAGCCGCTTTTGCAGGGCGGCGTACAGGGATGTGTTGAACAGCTTCTGAAACAGGGCCTTGCGCTCGTCGGAGGTGGCGTTGAGGATTTTCAGGAAATCCCCCTGGGCGATCATGACCGTGCGGGTAAACTGATCCTGGGTCAGCCCCAGCAGCTCATACACCCGGGCGTTGACCTCCGCAATACCCTCTACCAGCACACCGGAGTCCGGGCAGGTCATCATGGCTCTGGGAGATTGGACGGTGGTGCCCTCGCCGCTCAGCTTGGGCCGGACATATTCGGGGCTGCGCCGCACCAGCCAGGTTTCGCCCCGGTGGCGGAAGGTTAACTCCACATAGGTTTCCGTGCGGGGCGATGCATAGTCCGAGCGGAAGGAGCGGCTTTTCCGCCTTTCCCTGCCCCCGGAGGCCTCGCCGTACAGGGCAAAGCTGATGGCGTCGAACAGGGTGGTTTTTCCTGCGCCGGTGTCTCCGGCAATCAGGAAAATACCGATGTTCCCCAGGGAAGAAAAGTCCACCGTGGTTTCCCCAGCGAAGGGGCCGAAGGCGGACAGCACCAGCTTCACAGGCTTCATGGCGTTTCCTCCAGTTCCCTCAGGATGTTGCGCAGCACCCGCAAGTGGGCTTCACCCGGCGCCTGACCGTTGTGCTGCAGGCTGTAGAAGTCGGCAAACAACTCGTCCACCGGCTTGCTTTCCATGCGCTCTGCGGCCAGCACATCCCGGTCGTACTTGGTTTTGGAATTGACCACGGAGAATTTCAGCATATTGGGGAAATTGACGCTCAGGGTTACCCGCACGTCCGGCGGCACCAGTTCATCGTGCACCGTGGCCCAGATATAGTCCTCGGAATAGGGCATGGCCATCAGCTCGTCCAGGGTGCCCTCGATCAGGCGCACGTCGCGCAGGGGATGCAGCGGCAACGTGCGTACCTCCACATCCCCCTTTTCCCGCAGGTCCGCCACGGCGACGCTTTTTGGCTGATCCGCCTCAGAAAAGGAATATTTGAGGGGAGAGCCAGCATAGCGCAGGGTATCCCGCAGGATGCGCTGGGGGCGGTGGATGTGCCCCAGGGCCACATAGTCAAAATCGTCAAAGAGGGACGCGTCAACGTTGTCCAGCCCGCCTACGGCCCGCTCCTCGGAATCGGAGGTGGCGCAGCCGGTGATGAACTGGTGGCAAAGCAGCACGTTCCGCTTTCGCGTGTCCAGGGGCGTGTGCCGCAGCACGGCCGCCACCGCGTCCTGGCAGGTGAGGATCTTCTCCTCCGGAAGATGGCGCTTGACACGGGCGGGGGTGAGGAAGGGCAGCAGCCAGACCACAACGTCCCCATGAACGTCCTGCAGGGTCACGCTTTGCAGATCGCCGGTAAACGCCTCGGACACATAGACCCCGGAGGCGCGCACCAGCGAAGAAAAGTACGATATGCGCAGGGCGGAATCATGGTTGCCGCTGATGATGAACACCTTCATTCTCCGCGCGGCCAGCTGCGATACAAACCGGTCAAACAGCGCCATGGCCTCCGCCTGGGGCGTGGAGCGCTGATAAACATCCCCCGCGATCAGCACTGCGTCCACCTGCTCATCCTGCGCGATGGACACAATCTGATCCAGCATGGCCTGCTGATCCGCAAGCAGGGACAGGTCGTTCATCTGCTTGCCCAGGTGCAGATCGGCCAGGTGAAGAAATTTCATGGCGATGTTCCCTCCGCTGAGACTGTCGCGTCATATGGTCAATGGGGCGATCACACATCCCAATTAGCTTGCATTGTATCGTTCCGCTCCCTTGCTGTCAAGTGGGGAATGCATGCTTGCCCGAAGACGTGCGAACCACCGCTGCTGATACACCTTGAGTTTACAATGCAAGTGCAACAGGATAAAGAAATATTGACTCAAAGGGCAAACTCCTTTACGCTCCGTCACGCCTGATCGTGGCAAGGAGTTTGACAAACAAGATGAAACCTCCGCTGCACTGAACAACGTTCCCTTTTCTTTCCTCCGCCTCACGCGCCCTGGATGCGCGGGACGAACGAGAACAGCAATGGGCTCATCCGCGAATACTGCCCCAAATCCGCCGACTTGGAGGTTTTCGATCCCGCTTGCTTCCCCGCTTTTACCAGTCAGATCAATCTTCGTCCCCGTAAATGCCTCGGCTGGACATCTCCCTTTAAAGTTTCCTTCAGTTAACTGTTGCTCTTGACTTGACAATTCAACTGGCAAAAAATAACCTTGACAAGAACATATGTTCTGATATATGCTGATGCAGGGAACATTTGTTCTCTATCAAGGAGGTCATGCGTCATGGACTGGATTTGCCGGAGCGCCGAGAAAAGCAAGCTGTTTGTCAAGGTACGGGCGGATTTCTACCCGGACGGGCGGATTGTGCCGCTGAAATTCCGCGCAGAGGAAGGTGAGGCGGTACGGATTGATCAGATTACCGATGTGCGGCAAGCCCCGGCCTTGAAGGCCGGCGGATATGGAACACGCTTCACCTGCCGCGTGGGCGAGCGGTATCTGTATCTGTTCTACGATCAGCGAACCTGGTTTCTGGAGCGGTAACTCTCCGGCGTTGACTTCATCCCCCGCTCCGGCTATAATGCTCCTGGATGAAAGGAGCTGCGCCCCATGAAGAGGATTGTGTTTGTGTGCCACGGCAATATCTGCCGAAGCCCCATGGCGGAGGCAATTTTCCGCGATCTGCTGGAAAAGCGGGCGCTGACGGAGCGCTTTGCGGTAGACTCCGCCGCGGTCAGCGCGGAGGAACTGGGCAACCCGGTCTACCCTGAGGCGCAGGCAGAGCTGGTTCGGCGGGGACTGCCCCGCAGCAGGCACCGTGCCTGGCAGCTGTCCGCGGAGGATTATAACCGGTATGATTATTTCCTGTGCATGGATATGAATAATTTGCGCCGCATGCGGTTGATTTTCGGCGGCGATCCGCAGCGGAAAGCCGGCCTGCTGCTTTCATATACCAATCGCCCCAGAGAGGTGGAGGATCCCTGGTACACGGGGCGTTTTGGTTTCGTATTTGATGAAATTGCGGAGGGCTGCGGCGCATTTCTGGAGGAGCTTCTTCGGACTGAGGAAGAATGAAGCGCTGCACCCTGCCCCATGGTGAGTCAGTGCGGGGGCATCAAAAAACCGGCGGGATGTGCAGCATACATGCCATCCCGCCGGTTCCTTTTGCATTTACAGAAGCTGATTGATCCACCTGATAACATCCTGGTAAACCTCATCACGGTTCAGCTCGTTGAACATTTCATGCCGACCCTCGGGGTACAGCTTCATGGTCACACGGGTCATGCCTGCCTGGCGGAAGGATTCCGCCACCTGCTTCACGCCCGCGCCGTTCGCGCCCACCGGATCCTTGTCGCCAGAGAAGAACAGCACCGGCAACTCCCCGGGCATCCGGGTCAGGCCCTCCGAACGGGTCAGGCGGCGCAGCCCGCGGAACAGTTCGCGGTAGCCGCTGCCCGTGAAGGGAAAACCGCAGTAAGAATCTGCCACATACTGATCCACCTGGGCTTCATCCCGGCTGAGCCAGTCAAAAGCGGTGCGCGCCGGAGCAAAGGCCCTGTTGTTGCCGCTAAAGGCCATGCGGTCGATAAGCCTGCTGGGTTTATCAGATCCGCCAAACAGGCACACCAGATTGGCCATGGCCAGCCCCGCCGCAACGGTGGGCGCCGCAAAGGCCCCCGTGCCGGAGAGAATTGCCCCCGCCAGGCCCTCGGCATACTGCTGAAGATAGCACCGCACCACAAAGCTGCCCATAGAGTGCCCCAGAAGAATATAGGGAAGGCCCTCGGGGCTGTTGCGCTGGGTGCGCAGCCGCAGGGCATGCACATCGTCAATCAGGCTCTGCCAGCCGCCGTCGGGAATGTGTCCCTTGACAGGTGCCTGCGGGCCGTGACCCAGGTGCGTATGCCCCACCACCTGGAAGCCTGCCGCCGCCAGGGCGCGGGCGGGCGCATCATAGCGGTCGATATGCTCGGCCATGCCGTGCACCAGCTGCACAATGGCCCGTGGACGCCCCTCCGGCCGCCAGAGCCGCCATTCCAGCTTCTGTCCGGTGACCGAGGCAAAGGTACCCTTCACAAAGCGTTCTTCCTGCATATGCAGACCTCCTTCTGTTTTGTTGAATCGTGAACCGTGCTATGGATAGTATAGCGTTTCCGAACATTTGCGTCAATGGAAAAATCCATAGGATACCCGGAGCGATGCGGAGGAAACGTACACCCCTCATGCGGGCGTGAAGCGCTGCGGAAGATTGCGTTTGACGCGGAAGGGCGGATTGTGTATAATGACTTTCATACGATGGAATGATGCGGGAAAGGGCTGTTGTCATGAAATTGCGACTGCGGGATATCGCCGAGCGCGCGAAGGTTTCTCCGGCCACGGTCAGCAACGCGCTGAACGGGCGCGCAGGGGTCAGCAAGGCGGTTCAGGAGCAAATTTTGGAGATTGCACGGGAGATGGGGTATCAGCCGAGCAGAGATGCCCGCAAGCAAAGCCAGCATGTGCGGATGATTATCTACAAATCCCACGGCATGGTGATTGAGGATACGCCGTTCTTCGCCGAACTGACCGAGAGCATCCAGCTGGAATGCCGCCGGGTGGGGCTGGAGCTGCTCATCAGCCACATCCATGCCAGGGAAGCGGCCGATGCGGAGGAGCAGCTGCGCCGCTACCGGGAAGAGGAATGCGCGGGCATCCTGCTGCTGGGCACGGAAATGAACAGCGGGGATTTGCGCCGGTTCGAGGGCTTCCGTTCGCATCTGGTGGTGCTGGACAACATTTTCCGCCATGACAAGGTTCATTCCGTTGTGATGGACAACCTGCAGGCGGGATATCTGGCGGCGGATGTGCTGTACGAAGCGGGGCACCGGCACATCGGGCACATTCTGAGCAGCGTGGCCTTCAGCAACATGGATGACCGCACCGCGGGCTTCCGTCAGGGGCTGAAGGAACATGGGCTGCGCCTGGAGAAGGATCAGCTGTGGCCGGTGGAGCCCTCCATTTCCGGCGCGTACCGCGACATGAAGCAGTTGATCGCCCAGGGGCGGGAAATGCCCGAGGCATTCTTTGCGGGCAATGATCTGATGGCCATCGGCTGTATGCGCGCCATTACTGAGGCGGGCTACCGCATCCCGGAGGATGTGTCCATCATCGGTATGGATGACACATCGGTATGCCTGGCCTGCACCCCGCAGCTGAGCACCATCCGTGTATTCCGCCGGGAGCTGGGCGTCACGGCTATCCGCACCCTGCTTTCCCTGACGGAGGACAACATGCCCTGCGCCATCAAAACCTGCATCGGCGTAAGCCCAGTGATCCGGGACTCCATCCGTCAGAAATGAGCGCGCAGGCCCGGCGAAAGCGCATCAGAAATTCCGAAAGCGCCTTCCATATTCTGAAATGAAAAGCAGCAGGCCCTCATATTGGACTGTTCCCTGTCCAACGGATAGGGAACAGTCTATTGCCGGGACACGGGACTGTCAATGAATTTTCGTATGGATATCTGGCAAGCCGTCTCCGGGCTGCCGTGAATCATCATAGACGCTTGGCAAAGGCAACATTATCCTTCAACTCGATAAAGCCGTTCTTTCGGTAGAACCGGTAAGCGGGGACGGTTCGCTCTGTCAGCAGGAAGATATGCTTCATGCCCCGCTGGCGAAGGAAGGCTTCCATATCCCTCAGGAAGGCTGTGCCCACGCCCCGGCCCTGGCAGTCTGTAC
>CAMDVP010000144.1 GCA_945877525.1 uncultured Clostridia bacterium
CTTGCTGGGATTAAGAAAACTTACCGGACTGACAAGTTTCTCTATTGATGATACATCTTCAAAAGCACCTCGCTGCCCCGGCCGATCAGGCTCGCGCCGCGCACGGGATGGACAATTTTGCCGTCCCGCACCAGATATCCCTCGCTGACGGCGAAGTTGAACTCGCCCGTGGCAGGGTTCACCGAGCCGCCTCCCATCGAGCGGGCATACAGGCCGTCGCCCATGGTGGCGATCATCTCGGCCTCGTCGTCGTGGCCGGGGGCGATGAAGGTGTTGCGCATGCGGGAGGTGGGGGCCCAGGCGTAGCTCTGGCGGCGGCCGGAGCCGGTGGGCGCCATGTTCATGCGGCGGGAGCCCAGCTTGTCAATCATGTAATTCTTGAGCACGCCGTTCTCAATCAGGGTCAGGTTGGTGGTGGGCATACCCTCGTCGTCCACGTGCAGGCTGCCCCATTCGTTGACCATGGTGCCATCGTCAATGGCGGTCACGCAGGGAGCGGCGATCATCTGCCCCAGCTTGCCGGAGAATTCGCTCACGCCAAAGGCCACGCTGGTGGCCTCCAGGCTGTGGCCGCAGGCCTCGTGGAAAATCACGCCGCCAAAGCCGTTGTCGATGACCACAGGCATCATGCCCGCGGGGCACAGGGGCGCGTGGAGCATGGTGTGGGCCTGCTTCGCGGCCATCTCACCGTACCTGGCCGGGTCGATGCGCTCGTCGAAAATCTCGAAGCCCATCATGGCGCCGGGACCCTCATGGCCCGTCTGCAGCTCGGTGCCGTTGCTGGCCACAGCGGCACAGCTCAGGCGCGTCCACACGCGGCGGTCGGTCACGAAGGTGCCCTCGGTGTTGCAGATCAGCACGTCCTGCACGCTGTCCAGGTAGTTGGCCACCACCTGCACAATTTCTGGGGACACAGCCCGTGCCGCGGCCTCGGCCGCACGGAGTTTTTCCGCCTTGCGGGCAGCCTTCACCTCGCCGGGAAGAATACGGATTTCCTCCGGACGCGCGGCGTTCCAGGGCTTGAAGGGTTCGATGACGCAGCCCTTGCCGCCCTTCACCGCGGCGGCAGCCTGCTCGGCGCAGGCCAGAAGCCCTTCGCGGGAGGTATCGTTGGTGTGGACATAAATGGCGTTGGTGCCGCTGAATACGCGCACGCCCGCGCCGTGGAGCCTGCCGGTGTTCACCGTTTCCAGGCGGCCGGATCGCATGGTCAGGGTATGATCCAGGCGATCCTCCAGGAAAATTTCGGCAAAGTCGCCGCCCGTGCGCACCGCGCAGGCCAGCACCTCCCGTGCAATATTCTGATCCAGCATGTGATGCCTTCCTTTCCTTGCGGCATGCGCCGCATTGTTTCCATCATCATAAGCTATGCCTAACGCTGTTGTCCAGCGCGATGGTCTCAATCATACAATATCGAAGTCAAACGCCTCATCCGGGTAAGGTTCCTTCATCAGGCGGTAGTGCCACCATTCGCACTCGTAGGGTGCGAAGCCCGCGTAGGCCATCAGCGCGCAGAGGGTGCGGCGGTTCTTTTCCTGCTCCGCCGTCAGGCCGGGGGCATTGTGGTGGCTGCGCTCGTCCATCAGGTCAAATCCGCCGCCCATATCCACAGGTCTGCCCGTCGCGTCCGTCAGCGTCAGGTCGATGGTAGAGCCCCGGCTGTGGCCGGAACGCAGGGCAATATACCCCAGTGGAAACAGCTGCGTCTTATCCAGATGGGGATAGAATTCCCCCTTCGTCTTGCCGTCCTCGGGCAGGCGGCTCCAGCGGACAAAATCGTCCACGGCCTTCTGCGGGCGGTACGCATCAAAGATAAGCATGCCATAGCCCAGGCGCTTCGCCTGCGCAAAGGCGACGGCCAGTGCCTGCGCCGCCTCATGGGTGGCCAGGGCCCGGGGCGCGGTATAGCCTGCCAGAGGATGGCCGGTCAGGTTATGGCTTGTGGCGTAGCGAACCTCCGCCCAAACACCGGGAACCGCCTCCGTCAAATCAACGAACTCGTGCATCGATACCCCTCCAGGCATCATTATACCACTCATCGTATCGTTTTTCAATCAGGCTGCAGCCCGTATCGGGCCAATCGTCGCGGAAAATGGGATGCACATGCGGCTTGGGCGCGAATACCTTCCTGAACAGATTCATCATGTTTCTCACCTCGATGTACATTATAATCATTTATATTTCGTCTGTCAATGTATTTTGTCAAAAGAATTATTAAAACATGATGAGGAATTTCATCACACAAAAAAGGACGCCTCCCGCGTCCTTCATGCAGCAAGCCCTGTCCCTTACCGCCAGTTGTTCATGATCCTGTACAGCCCTTCAATAAACCCCGGCCGTGGTACATCTCCGGCAGCCACACAGTTCAGCCGGGCAATCACTCGCTCTCCCAGCAGCACGCTCACCGTGCCCAGTACATCCCCCTCCGCGATCGGCGCCGCCACATACTCCGGCAGGGAGAGTTCCAGCCGCAGTTCACTCTGCTGGCCGTTGCGCAAAAGCATCGACAGGCCGCTGCCCAGCTTCAGCTCCACTCGGTCGGCACTGCCGCCCCGCACAGGCAGGCTTTCCCCCAACAGGTCTCCCTTGCGGGCGATCACCGTGCGCTGATAGTTGGCAAAGCCGTAATCCATCATGGCCCGTGCTTCGTCAAAGCGCGTCTGACTCCTGGGCGTACCCAGCACAATGGCAATCAGCCGCATGCCGTTTTTCTCGGCGGTGGCGCACAGGCAGTATTTCGCCGCATCGGTGGAGCCGGTCTTGAAGCCGTCGCAGCCCTGGTAGAAGCGCACCAGCCGGTTGGTGTTGGTCAGGTCGGTCACCCGGCCGCCGGGGTGGGTCAGCTTGTCAATCCACACGCTGGCATACTTGTGATAGTCCGGGTGCTTCGCCACCTCGCAGGCCAGGCGCATCACGTCCCGGGCGGTGGTGTACTGCCCCTCCTGCGGATATCCTGTGCAGTTGACATAGGCTGTGTTGGTCATGCCAAGCTCCGCCGCCCGGGCGTTCATCCGGCTGACGAAGGCCCCCTCGCTGCCGCAGAGAAACTCCGCCAGGGCCACGGCGCTGTCGTTGGCGCTGGCCATGATGGTGGTGCGCAGCAGATCCTCCAGACGGTAGATGGCATTGGCGTCCAGCAGCGCCTGACTGCCCTTCATGGCGGCGGCATTCGGGCTGACGGTGACCTGCGAATCCAGCGTCGCGTCACCCCGCTCCAGCGCCTCGAAGGTCAGCAGTGCCGTCATCAGCTTGGTAATGGAGGCTACCTCACGCCGCTCGTCGGCATTCTTCTCAAAGATCACCGTACCCGTGGCCGCCTCCGCCAGAATGGCCGAGGGCGAGGTCAGCTCCATGGGCTGGCCTTCCTCAATGGGCGCAGCGGCTCCCCCCAGGGGCGTCCACAGGCACAGGCACAGCGCCCCGGCCAGCACGCGCTTCATGCATTTCATATGAAAAAAACCTCCTCCCTGTTTCAAGCATAGCTTGTCTCCCGGGAGAAGGTTTTTTCATGGTAAATGCTGTTATACTATGCTTCATTAAAGAATTGCTTCAAGGAGACTGTCCGAAGGGCGACGCCTCGCCAGTGGCGACAAAGAGAAAGCCGAACGAGTCTGCCGAAACAAGCAGCCCTTGGACGCGACGATTGAGGCTGCGGACGCGTCCGCAGGCGCGAAACCTCCACCTTCGGCAAAGCAATTGCTTTAAGCAGGAACAGGATCACATCGTGGCAATGGTGGCGTCCAGCAGGCTGCGGAAGGCGGCCTTGGTACGGTTGGCCACGTCCATGACCTCCTGATGGTTCAGCGCCGCATCCGTCACGCCGGCGGCCATGTTGGTGATGCAGCTGACCCCCAGCACCCGCAGCCCGCAATGCCGGGCCACAATGGTCTCCGGCACGGTGGACATGCCCACCGCGTCCGCGCCGCACACCCGGGCCAGGCGGATTTCCGCCGGGGTTTCGTAGCAGGGGCCGTTGAACCACATGTACACGCCCTGACGCACACAGTCCATGCCCAGGGCGTCCGCCTGACGCTGGCACAGGTCGATGAGCTCCCGGTCATAGGCGTGGGTCATGTCGGGGAAGCGGGGGCCGAATTCATCCAGATTGGGCCCGGTAAGCGGATTCTTGCCGGAAAAATTGATGCAGTCGGTAAGAATCATCAGCGTACCGGGGCGGAAGGTGAGATTCACGCCACCGGCGGCATTGGTAAGGATCAGGGTCTGCACCCCCAGCAGCTTCATGATGCGCACCGGCAGGGTCACCTCGTCCAAGCCATACCCCTCGTAGGCGTGAAAGCGGCCCTGCATCATGCACACCCGCTTGCCATGCAGGGTGCCCGTCCACCAGCGCCCCGCATGCCCCGGCGCGGTGGATACCGGGAAGTTCGGGATGTCCTTGTAGTCGATGTACCTGGCGTTTTCGAGGGCCTCCACATAGTCGCCCAGGCCGCTGCCCAGCACCACGCCGATGTCCGCCCCGCCCACAGTGTCGCGGATGGCCTGTGCGGTTTGCCGCATCTGTTCATAGGTCAGCATATCATTATCTCCTTTTACTTCAGTTCGTCCGCGAAGGATTGCGCCCCGAAGCGCTGGGGCAGCCCCAGCCATTGGGCGGCGGTGGCGGCAATGTCCGCATAGGTGGGCCGGGTACCCAGGTTGGTCAGCCCGGTCATGCGCCTGTGCCACACCAGCAGCGGAATGTGCTCCCTGGTGTGGTCGGTGCCGGGGAAGGTGGGATCGCAACCATGGTCGGCGGTGATGATCAGCAAATCATCCTCCCCCATCAGCGCCTGCATTTCCGGCAGCTTGGCGTCGAAGTAGGCCAGCGCATCGGCAAAGCCCTGCACATCGTTGCGATGACCGTAGAGCATATCGGTGTCCACCAGATTGGTGAAGCACAGGCCGTCAAACTCCCGGCGCATATAGTCCAGCTGCGCCTCGATGCAGGCAGGATTTCCCGCGGCATGGTTGGAGCCGGTCAGCCCGCGGTGGTCGAAGATGTCCTCAATTTTCCCCACGCCAAGGCTCTCCATGCCCGCAGCGCTCACCGCGTCCAGCAGGGTTTCACCGCAGGGAGGCAGTGAAAAGTCCCGCCGCCCGCTGGTGCGGGTGAAGTGTCCCGGCGCGCCCACAAAGGGTCTGGCAATCACGCGGCCCACGCCCAGGTCGCCCTGGAGCATTTCCCGGGCCGTCCGGCAGAAAGCGTAAAGCTCCTCCCGACTGAAAATGTCCTCATGGCAGGCGAGCTGAAACACGCTGTCCGCCGAGGTATACACGATCGGCGCGCGGGTACGCATGTGCTCCCCGCCCAGCTCATCCAGGATCGCCGTGCCGGAAGCCGCCTTGTTGCCAATGGTTTTGTGCCCAATAGCCGCCTCGAACCTGTCAAGAAAGTCACGGGGAAAACCGTTGGGAAAGGTGGGAAAGGGGTTTTCCAGCCTGAGACCGCTGATCTCCCAGTGGCCGGTGGTGGTGTCCTTGCCGGCGCTCATTTCCCGGCACAGCCCGAAGGCCCCCACCGCGCCCGCATCCGCCGGATAGCCCAGGGGCTCGATCTGTCCCAGGCCCAGCCGCGCCATGTTCGGCAGGGCGGGATGGCACCTTTCCACCACATGGGCAATGGTGGACGCGCCCTCGTCGCCATATCGGGCCGCGTCAGGCAGCCAGCCCGCGCCGGCACCGTCCAGCACCGTGATAAAAACACGCTTCATGGCAATTCCTCCTCTTCACTCATTCTGCCTCTATTATAGCATGATTTTCCCCGACTGCAAGGGCCGCCAAGCCTGCTAAGACGCTTGATTTTTTTCGCGGGGTGCGGTATGCTTGTGCCGTACAGGAGGTGCCCGAAGATGATACGCCTGATGATTGACGATCAATACGAAACCATGCCCTGGGACGCGCTGGACGCGGTGGTGTTCGACGTGGGCAACGTGCTTTTGACCTTCAACCCGGATAAGCTGCTGATGGAGCTTCACCCCGATGACCCGGCCCTTCGCGCCACGCTGATGGAGCGCATGTTCCGTTCGCCCTACTGGGTGATGCTGGATCACGGCACCCTGACCAGCGAAGAGGCCGCCGTGGCCATGGCCGGGCGGAACGAAGCGCTGCGGCCCGTCATCGCGCAGATGCTGGAATACCGACTGAACCTCAAGCAGGTCATTGCCGAGGGGTTGGACGCGCTCCATGCCTGCAAGGCCCACGGCAAGAAAACCTACGTCTTGTCAAACTACCAGGATTATGCCTTCCAATACGTCTACGACCGCTATGATTTCTTCAAGCTGTTCGACGGGCTGGTGATTTCCGCGAGAGAGGGCCTGGTCAAGCCCGACCCCGCCATCTACAAAACCCTTACCGACCGCTACGGACTGAACCCCGCCCGCACCCTGTTCATCGACGACGCCGCCGCCAACATCGAGGCCGCGCTGCACGCGGGCTGGCAGGGCTTCTGGTTCAGCCGACCGGGCAAGCTGGCGGCGTTCCTGGGTACATAAGATTTTACCCTTTATACGCAGGAAATCCGCTGTTTCGCCCTTGACAGAGGCGGCGATTCATCGTATAATATTTTAGTAAGCCGCTCGGGAGAGGTCTGTCCAAATGCGCATATGCGCAACCTCAAATCCCGGCGAGTAATATGCAGGAGGTGCTGCACCATGTATGCAATCATTGCAACAGGTGGCAAGCAATACCGTGTTTCCCAGGGCGATGTGATCTACATCGAGAAGGTCAACCAGGATGTGGACTCCGTCATCTCCTTCGACGCGCTGATGGTCGCTGACGGCGACAGCGTGAAGGTCGGCAGCCCCGTTGTCGAGGGCGCCAAGGTCGAGGGCAAGGTTGTGGCCCAGGTCAAGGGCGAGAAAATCCGCATCTACAAGTACAAGAGCAAGAAGAACTATCATCGCCGCGCCGGCCATCGTCAGCCCTACACCAAGGTGGAGATCACCGCGATCAACGCCTGATGATCCGTGCCGTGCTATATCAGGCCGGCGGGCAGCTGACCGGCTTTTCGGTCAGGGGTCACGCCGGATACGCCCCCGAGGGCAGCGACATCGTCTGTGCGGCGGTATCGGTGCTGACCACCACCTGCGTCAATGCGCTGGAGTCGGTGGCGGGGGTCGTGCCTGAGGTGCATGGCGGCGAGGATGGCTTTCTGGAGGCCACGCTGCCCAGGGAAGCTTCCATCCATGCCGCCCACGACGCTCAGGTGCTGATGCAGGCGCTTCGCCAGGGCCTGTCCGATCTGGCCCAGGCCTATCCCAGGTATATTCGTCTTTCCATACAAGAACGGAGGGAAACACCATGATGAAACTGAATCTTCAGCTGTTCGCTCATAAGAAAGGTATGGGTTCTACCCGTAACGGCCGCGACAGCGAGTCCAAGCGCCTCGGCCCGAAGCGTGCCGACGGCCAGTTCTCCCTGGCTGGCAACATTCTGGTTCGCCAGCGCGGCACCAAGATCCATCCCGGCCACAACGTTGGCAAGGGCAAGGACGACACCCTATTCGCTCTGGTGGACGGCGTGGTGCGCTTTGAGCGCCTGGGTCGCGACAAGAAGCAGGTTTCTGTCTATCCTGTCGATTCCGCCGCGCAGTAATCTTTGTGCAAAGCAATGCCTGTCCCTTGCGGACAGGCATTTTCCTATGAGGGCCTTCTTTTATTCTTATTACGAAGGATGATGGGTTATGATCGGTACGCTGATTAACGTAGTGGCCATCCTGGCAGGCACAACGCTGGGTCTGCTTTTGCGCAAGGGCATCCCCGAGCGCATGCGTGAAACCGTCATGCAGGGGTTGGG
>CAMDVP010000145.1 GCA_945877525.1 uncultured Clostridia bacterium
TAAGTATCGCACGATTCGTATGGTTCGTCAGGGCGCGGGATTATTGAGCGGTTACAGACAAAAGAAGAGCGGGTCGCGCTGAACAGTGGCGCGGCCCGCTCTTTTCATGGATTTGTCAGTTATACTCGATGGTCTGCTGGTAGGCCCGGTATTTGGAGGTGCATAGCAGTTCCCGCTTGACTTCCACGCCGCTTTGATACCACACCTGATAGGTGCTGACCTCGTAGCCTTTGCGGGCCTGCACGGTGGTTTTCTGCGTGCCGGCGGGGAGGCTGGTGTTCTGTACATAGTTGATATCCGTGGGGGCGGGGATGGTTTTGGTCACCTCGGATACCAGGTCGATGGTCACACCGTCGCCCAAGCTCATGCCGTAAATCTCCACCGTCACCTTCTGCTTGCTGTAATAGGAAACGATGAAAATGGGCCAGTCGGTGTTGTTTCGGAATTTGAAATCCAGGTTGGGCCAGTTGACCGTGGCGTCCATGCCCTTCTCCACATAGTTGGAGGGCCAGGCGTGAGGGCTGCGCTCGATGATTTCCAAATTGGCCCGGGCCACGGCGTTGAACAGGGTGGAACTGGTCTGGCACACGCCGCCGCCAATTTCATCCACGCTCTGGCCGCCGGAAATGGCTGCGGCTGCCTTGTAGCCCTTTTCCTCGGTACGCTGGCCGGTGGCGTTGTTGAAGGAGAAAATCTCGCCGGGCAGCACGGTGGTGCCGTTGATGGCCTGAGCGGACAGGGACACATTGGTGTTCCTGTTGCTGTTGGAAGTGGTGGAGGTGGTGTAGGAGGAAATTTTGCGGAAGGAATTCATCAACTCTGCTTTGGTAACCGGGGCCAGCAGGATTTCCGGCTCCACGGTGATGGTGGCGGTGCGGTTGCCGCCGTCCAGGGCGGCGATCACCTGGCTGTACAGCGCGTCCGCGTCAATGCGGCTGCCGGGGTAGTCGCTGTTAAAGGTAAAGCTGCGGGTGTTGAAGTCGAAGGTGGCCACCGAGGCGTTGACCGGCTCACGATCCACAAACTGGGCAATGCTGTCCGTCAGCTGCCGGATGGAGGAACGGTCGTAGGTCAGCTCGGTATACAGGCCCACAGGGCTGGTGCGCAGGGAAAGGGCGCTGTTCAGCCGCTCCTGGAAGGGGGTTACCCGGGTGCCGCGGATAGCGGTGGTGTTGCTGCGGCCCAGGGCGTAGGCCAGATTGACCATATCTCCGGTATTGCGGGTCATGGGAACCTGGGAGGAGTCGATGCTCCAGCTTTTGTTTCCCACGTTCACGGTGACGGCGAATTCACCCCCGCCCTGGGCGCTGACCTGGCCGACGGCGGACAGCGCCTCCTCGCGGGTCATGCCGCCCACATCCACCCCGTCGATGTATACCCCGGGGTAAATCGTGCCGCTGTTCATGTAGCGGCGATAGGTCTTGTAGGTGTCGTAGCGCTCCTGGTCAAGTGTGATCACGCTGCCGTTGACGAAGGCACAGTTGGGCATGGTGGCGTACTGTACCCCCAGCAGCTGCGGGGCAAGAAACATGCCGATGGCCGCCACGCACAGCAGGCAAAGAAAAATTACCGCGCCCCACAGACCCCGGTGCGGGTCGCGGCGGCGGGGGCGGTCGGCTGTGGAATACACCCGGCCGTCCCGGTCATAGATATCGAAATCATCATAGACGATATCATCCTGCACCGGCTGGCGGAAGCGGCGCTCCTGGGGCGGGGGCTGGCGGTAGGCCTGCTGATACGCCCGTTGGCGCTCCTGCAGCTCCTCCGAGCGGCCCAGGGGCTGGCGGGAAGCGGCGCGGGGCTGACTGACGCTCTGACGGCGCGGGGCACGGGCGGTGGATTCCACCTGCAACTGCTCGCCCTCACCGTCGTAAATCCTCTGCTGGGCGCGGCGCGTCCGCCGCCCTTCCGTGGGGGTCTGAGACATGGATCGTCCTCCTGGTACGGGCTCAGCCGTCGTCGCGGTGAGCAATTCGATAGGATAGAATCTGCAGACTGTCGCTCAGGTGCACGTTGACCACGATCATGTCGGCAGGATGGTTCAGGTCGGTGGGCGCAAAGTTCCACACCGCGCGAACGCCTCCTGCGTACAGCCTGTCCAGGTTTTCCTGGGCGCAGTGGGTGGGGGTGGCCAGCACGGCGATGTCCACCTTGTAGCCGGAGAGGAAGTTCTCCAGTTCCTCCATGGGGTAGATGGGGATATTTCCCATCCGGGTGCCTACCTTGTCCGGCGCCACGTCGAACATGGCAATGGTTTCAAAGCCTTCCCGGGAGAAGGTGGGATAGCGCGCCACGGCGGAGCCGATGCTGCCTGCGCCCAGGATGATGAGCCTGTGCAGCCTGTCCAGGCCGAGAATTTCGCCAATGTGCCCCTTCAGCTCGGAAACCTTGTATCCATAGCCCTGACGGCCAAAGCCGCCGAAGCAATTGATATCCTGACGAATCTGCGAAGGGGTCAGCTGCATGCGCTTGCCCAGCTCCTGGGAGGAAATCTGGGTCACGCCGGCTGCCTCCAGCTCGCGCAAATGACGGTAATACCCGGGCAAGCGGCGGATCACCGCGTCCGAAACATAGCCTGCCATGGCTGCCTCCTTGCCCCATGCGTCATGGGACTCAAAAAGTATGTTCACTAATTATACCACATCAAGCCGCCCTTTGACAAGGGATGGGGCGGTTTATGCTGAAAATGTTGCAGGATGTTGTGGAAAAAGAAGAAAAGCAAAGCATAGCTGGCGCCATGCATGCAGGGGACGCTTCCCTGTGCTGCTTAAACGCATGTTTGTGTTTGCGGTGCCATGTGCTTTCGGATAAAATCCATATAATACAGCCAGTCCTTCCGGCTCAGGAAATGCACGCCGTCCCGTATACGGTAGGCGATGTGTCCTTCGGCATATTCGGCGGGGACTGTCGCGGGCTCCTGCGGGCCGACGAAGCCGTGAAGGCGGTGAAGGGCCCAGGCGGGGGAAGCCGCGACGCAGCACAGCTGCTGGGAGTATGGATCCGCCCAGGTGTCCTGCTCGGCGCTGCACACGGCTACAAAGCGCGGTGCAATGGCAGCCATGAGAAAATGCTGATCGAAGGGCATGTGGGAAGGATTGGCTGCGTATTTGCTGCGGTTGCCGCAGAACCAGAAGGGGAAGGCCTCGGCCATCACGGCAATGGTTTCCGCACCGGGGTGCTTGGTTTGCTCCAGCGCATCGCCGCCGCAGCCTGCGTTGTTGGCCAGCACAAAGCGGAAGCGTTCGTCAAGCGCGCCGCACAAAAGTGCCGCCTTGCCCAGCCGGGAGTGGCCGATAACCGCCATGTTCTGCGGATCCACCGCGGGATGCGTGGCAAGATAATCCGCCGCGCGGCTGGCGGCAAAGCCCCACATGGACAACTTTCCCCAGTCGGTTGCCGGGTCGCGGCGCGGATAGCATCCCGCCAGGCCGGAGGACATGTCGGCATCATCGGAGGTTACGTCCGTATAGCACAGGTGCGCCAGGGCGAAGCCGTTGTCAATGATTTCCTCCACCGGGGTGTAGGCATTATACACATCAGACTGAAAGCTCAGGCTCAGCAGCAGCGGATGGGGATGCCCGTCTGCGGGATAGAGGAACTGCAGGGGAAAGGAAAAAGCGCCGGAGGGCGTATCGAAGGAAATGACGAGGCGCTCGTGCCGGGCATGACCGGCGCAGCAGGGGGATACGATTTCCTGCAGTGTGCCCTGCGCGCAGCCTGTGAAGGCGGGACGGATGCCGTATTCCTCCCGCTCCAGGATGCTGAGCAGCTCCCTGCGGCGCTTCTGCCACTGGGCGGGGGTGGTTACCGGCGTGCCGTCCAGGAAGGTCAGCAAATCGGGGATGAACATGGTGACTTCACCTCACAACTCGGATGAAATCAGTGGCTTTGCATGCCCATCAGGAAAGTCAGGGCCAGGTCGTCGGCCTCGGGCAGATACTCGTGCCCGAAATCGGGATAGAACACCACGCGCTTGGGGCTGAGAATCTTGTTGTATGCGGCAAACTGGGTGGACGGCGGGCAGATGGTGTCGATCAGTCCGGTGAACATCATCACCTCCGCCCTGATGCGGTGGGCCAGATGCTGATTGTCAATGTATCCCAGCAGCGTGAAGATTTCCTCCTCCCGCTCGTGCCGGGGGTCAAAGGAGCGGAAATAGCTGCGAAGCTCTGCGTAGGCGTTCACATCCAGATCCATGTCCCACACGCGCCGATAGTCGCACAGGAAGGGGAAGGTGGGGGCAATGCGGTTCAGGCCGGGGGTCAGCGCCGCGCAGGCCAGGGTCAGGCCGCCGCCCTGGGAGCCGCCCATGGCCCCCACGCGGGTTTCATCCACCTCGGGCATGGCCATGAGGATTCTTGCCAGCTGCGCGGTATCCAGGAAAATGTCCCGGTAGAGCAGCTTTTCAGGCCGGCGCTCCTCCAGCCCGCGGATGATCTGCCCGCACTGGGTGTTGCCCTTTACACCGCCCACATCCTCGGAAAGCCCGGCCTGTCCGCGGCAATCCATGGCCGCCACAATGAAGCCCGCCTGCACATGGGCCAGCAGCTGGGCATAATCCGGCGATTTTCCCGGATATCCATGGAACACCAGCAGCGCGGGCATGGGTGCGCTAATGTGCCGCGGGCGCAGGAACTTGGCGTGGATGCGCGCACCGTTTACGCCGGTGAAATAAAGGTGATAGCAGCCCACCTGCGGCGTTTGAAAGGAGGCCTCCTCCAGGGTGAAGGCGGTGCCAAGGGTTTCCATTTCCGAAACAGAGCGATCCCAGAAGGCGTCCAGATCCGCCGGGCACGGGTTCATTCCTTTGTAAGCGTACAGCTCCTCTACGGGCATATCGACAATAGGCATGCGTATTCCTCCCTGTTATTGGAAATATTCCGATAAACACAATGATTCGACGCGCAGGAGGTATTTTCCCCCTGGACGGGCAAAAAAACATGGCGCGCAGCCGGACAAAAGGGTTGCGCGCGCGTGCCTTATACTTTTCTTGCTAAAACAATTGATTTTCTGAAGGCAAAGGTTTCGCGCCTGCGGGCAGCGTCCGCAGCCTCAATCATCGCGGCCCAGGGCCGCTCGTTTCGGCTGACTCGTTCGGCTTTCTCATTGTCGCCACTGGCGACGAAAGCCTCACTCCTCAAAGGGCTTTGCGATCATTGTCGCTCCGCTTTCGACTTCCGCCTTCGGCGGACTCGCCACTGGCGAGCCGTCGCCCTTTGGAAACCTTCGGGGCCGTTCTCTTGATACGATTTTTTAATGCAGCACAGTCTTATTCTTCATCCCATTCGGGCGGACAGGTGGAATCGCGCCCTGTATAGCATTCGGGATATAGTCCGGCGGTGGAGTAGCGCTCGTCCCCTGCATACAGATGGGACAGGTCTCCCAGCTGCATACAGCGGAAAACGACCTCGCCCTTCACCCGCTCCTCGGTAATCAGCGTGGTGACCGAGGAGGGCTGAGCGCAAAAGCCCTGCCACAGCGAAACCGGCGATATGCCAGTCAGGTGGGCCAACATGGCCATGGCGATGCCGAAATGGCAGAAGATGAGGATGGTGTCGTTTCCGTTGTGGCTGCACAGATACAGGTCGTCCTGGCGCACATAGCCGTGGTGGGCCAGCAGCGTGTCCAGACCCTCGCAGGTTTCCTGCCAGATCTGCGCGACATCGCCGCCCTGCACAAGGCTGTCCCCCAGCCAGGCGCGCCTGTCCCGCAGGGCTTCGTGGGGCTGCCACAAGCGGGGCTGAAAGTCCCAGGGTATGCGGGACTCGCCGCTTTGCGTGTCAACGCACCGCCCGCGGAACTCCGCCAGCCAGGGTAGGGTCTCCGCCGTACGGCCCAGCTTTTTCAGAGTATAGGCGGCGGTATCCTGCGCGCGGCCCAGGGGAGAGACATAAATGCCGGATATATCCGGAATCCGGCACAGCCGTCGGGAAAGCAGCTCCGCCTCTCTGCGTCCCTTTTCCGTCAGGGAATCCACGGCGTAGTCCGGCTCGGCGTGCCGGATAAGCATGAGCTTCATGGAAAAATCCTCCTTTTGTGCGGTTATGCAGCGTCCGTGCGGTCAAACTGGGCCTGATACAGCTCGTAGTACGCGCCGTGCTTGCGCAGCAGCTCCTCGTGGGTGCCGCTTTCCACAAGACGGCCCTGATCCATCACTATGATACGGTCAGCCCCGGTGATGGTGGACAACCGGTGGGCAATGACAAAGCAGGTGCGCCCCCGCATCAGCGACAGCATGGCGTCCTGAATGAGCAACTCGGTTTGCGTGTCCACGTTGGAGGTGGCTTCGTCCAGAATCAGCATGGAGGAACGCATGAGCATGGCCCTTGCAATGGTGAGCAGCTGCTTTTGCCCTTTGGAAATCGAGTTGCCGCTGTCGGTGATCACGGTGTCGTAGCCGTTGGGCAGGGAGAGAATCATATCGTGGATATGCGCGGCCTTGGCGGCGGAGACAATCTCCTCCCGGGTGACGCCCGGGCGGCCATAGGCCAGGTTGTCGTACACCGTGCCGTCAAACAGCCAGGTGTCCTGCAACACCATGGTGAACTGGCTGCGCAGGCTTTCCCTCGTCAGGCTGCGGATGTCCTGCCCGTCAATCTCAATGGCCCCCTCCGTCACGTCGTAGAAGCGCATGAGCAGGTTGATCAGGGTGGTCTTGCCGCAGCCGGTTTCACCCACGATGGCGATGACCTGTCCGGGCCTGGCCTCGAAGCTCACATGGTGCAATACCGTCGTGTCCGGCGTGTAGCCGAAGCTTACGTCCCGGAAGGCGACATGGCCCCGGCAGTCGGATAGCGCCCTGGCTTCCGGTGCGTCGGCGGGTTCAGGGTCAAGGTCCAGCAGGGACAGCACCCGCTCGGCAGCGGCCAGGGCGGATTGCAGCTCGCTGATGATATTGGCAAACTCGTTGATGGGGCCGGAAAATTTACGGGAGTACAGCACAAAGGAGCTGACGCCCCCCAGGCTGATTCCCTGCGCCATGTACAGGAGGGATCCGAAGATACTCACCGCTGCCAGGGACAGGTTATTGATCAGGTTCACGGTCGGGCCGGTGATGCAGGCGGTGTGGTCGGCCTTCCAGTTGGCCCGGGTGGCGCTTTCGTTGCGCAGGGCGAAGCGGCGGTTGAACTCATCCTCCTGATGATACGCGCCGATGGTCTGCATGCCGGACACGGCTTCCTCACAGTAGCCGTTCATCATGCCCAGCTGCCGGGAACGCTCGCGGAACAGGGGCCGCACCACCCTGGAACGGTAGCGGGTGAAAAGAATGGACATGGGAATGGTGAAGGCGAAGATGAGCAGCAGAGGCGGCGAAATGGTAACCATCATGGCAAAGCTGCCCGCCACGGTGATCAGGCTGGCGAGGATCTGCGTCAGGTCGGTGGAGAGGGACGCGCCCACGGTGTCCACATCGTAGGAGAGGACGGAAATCACATCACCTGTTTGATGGGTGTCGAAGAAGCTGATGGGCAGGCGGGTCAGGTGGTTGAACAAATCCCCGCGCATGCGCTTGACCACGTTTCGGCTCATGCGGATCATCATGGCGGAAAGCACCCAGCTGAGCAGCGAGGAGCACAGCGCCAGCGCTACCATGGCCAGCACATACTTCACCACCGCAGGGAAGTCCACCGCGCCGGGCGCAATGGCGTCGATGGCCGCGCCGGACAGCTTGGGAGACAAAAGCCCCAGAAGGTTGGACA
>CAMDVP010000146.1 GCA_945877525.1 uncultured Clostridia bacterium
TCAGCTGTTTCCTGTCGGGCAGCTGCTCGGGTGCTGTGCTGCCAATCGTCTCATTGGGCACGTTGATGGCACCGGGGATATGCCGCTCGGCATACTCCGCGGGTGTGCGCACATCCAGCACAATGTAAATACCAGTAACAGCAGCGCATCATAGGCCAATGATTGAATGACAACAGGAATTGTTAATGCATCATTATACAGATCTGCCGCATAGGGAATACGGACGCCAGTCAAGAGGTACATCGTGCGCGAGTTGAGTACAAAGTACACGAAAGTCGGTAAAGAAACTGTCATCCATTTATCAGGAATCCATATAGAAACAGCCAAACCAAACGTACTCCATACGCCACCTGTGATCGCCATTGCAAAGCCCACCCATAAGACAATTGGTAAACCATGCAAGCAGCCAAGCCAGGAATCATAGATGCACGCTTCTGAAAAGGGGATTTCATGTGATCCGTAAATTTCCGGCATAGAGGGTAGGGCTATAAGATGGCATAATGCAGCATGCGCTAAAAAAGCGCTTCCAACACATAGACCACTAACCATGAAATTCATTGTGAGCTGCTGCATGGCATACCGCATTGTATTGGATCGAATAAGCCGCAGTTCCCAAAAACCTGAGCGTATTTCATCGACTTGTGTTGATGCAAAAGCTGTACATACGCAAAACGGAAACAGCAGCGATACGCCGCCGAAGAAAATAGGCATCAACGATAGCTGTAGCGCGGACGGCTGGCCGATGACACCCCAATCTCTGCTTGCAACCCATTCAGGCATGGAAAGTCCGAGAAACGAAAGAAACATGATCCCAAAGGCAATCCAGAATTCACTTGATGTGAAGGCATGATAGAATCTTTTCATAGCTACAGCTCCCTGTTATCACCATGTGATCAGGTTCGGAGCGTCATAAGCACGATTCTTGTTTGACTTCCAAGGGTCAATGAGTTCGCCAGTCTGAGCATTGATATATACATTCGCGTATTCAGAGGGTGTGTCGGTCAGAATCGTCATGGCAGTACGGTAACCAGCCGTTGCATTGGCAAACAGCTCACCCTCAATGACCCATGTGGGCATCAGCTTATAGACATTTGTTTGGTCAAACCAAACCACATAACCGAGCCGCAGAGAATCAACCGTTCGAAGCTGCCCTGCGTTGATGAGTTGTTCGGCGGTCTGAATCACAGCATCCAAACTACAGAAGGGCACATCCTCTGCTATTGGGTCCGTAACGGAAATTAGCTTGAGCTGCAGACTTCTGTATAGTTCTTCCCTACCAATTTCACGCATACCTTGCGTAATGCAAATACCACCCAGAATTCCCTTGTTTTCATCCCTCATGCCAGCGCCTTTGTAGTCAGCAAATCCTTGATAGCCATAGCCCAGGACGGGTATGCCATCAATCGTCTGATCAAAATAGGTAAATAAACAACCTTGAAAATTTGGGTCATCCTGAACCTTTTCATAATCATTGATTGCTTTGTTTTTCTTATACTTTCCGGGATCAATATGGGCATGAAGCCAGTGGGGTATCAGCTCAATAGCTTGATCTGAAAAGAATGTCTGAACGCACTCTGCCATAAAGGTTCCGGCATCGCGCATCGTGGATGGATTGTTCACGCTGTAGGCCGTATCCATGTCAAAGTGACCGTATCGGAGCACCAACGCACGCGGTTCTCCGAAGGTTTCCAGCATGGTACCGTTTTTACGCGCTGCTGTTCGCCATTGCTGTTGAATCGAACGATTGGGCCAGTCATAGCGGAAGAAACCAGGGTTGTTGATTGTTGCCGCTTCGCCATACTCTGCCAAATCATTTTTTGATGTCGGCACGCCATTCACTGGCTGCATATCTTCTGCATAGTAGCAAGGAAAAGCGGATACATCCGGGACAGCGATGTCAATATCGACCGTAACAGTCTCACCTCGCGCAGTATGGTATGACTGATGCCAGCCTGATTGCGCCTGATGATAGACATCAGAGATAGAGAGCGTGGGTTGTAATGCCTGAGTAGTCGTTTCGTTCTCGACAGCCAATGCAGCGCCGGACAGGATACTCAGCATCAGCAACACCACCAGCAATAGCACCCCGTTTTTCTTGTTACGTGTGTCCAACATATAGAGAATCCTCCGTTTCATCCGTTTCAGGCCTCCTTGAAAGCCGGTGCAGAGGGCAGTTTGTCGAAGACTCGACTGGGTCATGACGCTCATGACCGTTTCGGCATAGCGCCGCCGTTCCGCCTTGTCGCAGCCCGTCAGCACGACTTCGTCACAGGAGGCTTCGCAATAGAGATTCATTTCCCGGCTGAGCAGGTATACCGCCGGATTCATCCAATGTATAGCTTTCGCCAGCACGATGAGGAGCTTCACAACCACGTCGCCGCGGCGGAAATGCGTCCATTCGTGCCGGTATATCAGGAGTAGATCTTCATCGGAGGCGTCGCTTTCTGGCAGCAGCAGCCGAGGACGAAGCACACCCGTCACCATTGGGCTGTCGATCGCGGCACAGGTGAACAAAGCCGGAGCTTTTCGGCCTTGTACGATCTGAGCAAGCAGCTTCTGAGCGCGGGCAGGTGCAGGAACTGACCATCGGTTCACCAGTCGCAGGAAGCGGTGATGCCGCCAGCCCACCCTTGCCAACACAGCTGCCACGCCGACAGCCCAGAGGAGGAAGGTCAACTGCTCCCCATTGATATTCAACGGACGTGCAGGAGCTTTCGTAGCCTGCGTGGCTGTTCGCGGAATGGTTGCCACGGTTTGGTCTGTTTGAGCTGGGTCAATCGGTTCAGCATTCTCCATGCCCATCGTCAGGAGGGACGCGGAAGCAGCCGTATGCGGCACAGCTTGTGCCGGTTCAGCAGCGGGCACAGGGCTCTGCATCGCAGGACGCGGCAGCACAGGCCGCCACGGAATCAGGAAGCCCAGCAGCACAACCATCAGCAGCGCGTACACCGTGCGTTGGCTGTATCGCCGGGAAATCACGGGCGCAAGGGCTGCCATCAGGCACGTCACCGCGCCCATCGACAGCGTACAGCCAAGCAGCATTTGCAGCCAATATGCCATGTTCATTCCTCCGTCATCTGATCAAACCATTGCCGCAGCTCGGATTTGTCCTTGTCGCTTAGCTGCATGCCGGTCAGGCAGGCCAGCAAGCTGGACAGGCTCTTTCCGTGCACCTGCTTAATAAAGGTTGAGGTTTCCATCTGCAGATATTCCTGGCGGGTGATCAGCGGAGAAAACGTCTTTTCTCTCCCTTTGCCCTTTTTCGCTTCAAGGAAGCCACGTTCGATCAACCGCGCCACAAGAGTTAAGCATGTCTGCGGTTTCCATGCGCGTTCATTCCCCACAGCCTCCATCACCATGGCCGTGGTGACAGGTGGTTTTGCGCTCCAGATGTAGTTCATGATGGCGAATTCGCTTTCCGGCAGTTGCATATCCGTCTCTCCCTTCTTATTCTACAGCCTGTCTTGCTTTATATTCTACACTACGTAGAATTTCTTGTCAAGGGATTTGGGCGTAACATTTGTAATTCCTTTAGGCTTGAGGGGTTGCAAGCACCCGCTGCACAACTGTGCTACATCTGCTGCTTAGCAATTATATAACGCGCATAAAGAAAAACTCCTTTGTGATCTCTTTCGCTTGTATGGGCTACAAAGAAGGAAATTCTCTTACCCAGAAATGAAATCAATGCTTATGCAAAAACGGCTTGTCTGTCTCGTCAGGTCGCAGATTGGCGGACGGCATTCACAATATCACTATGGAGCATCCGTTCAATCTTATCCTGCATTGTTTCTGCATTCGCTACCGGGAAAAAGGCCCGAACAACAAACGATCTGCCATCAATCACCTTGGTGAAGGCTGCAAAAAACTGTTTGATTTCATTTTCATCGGTGGTGTTCATCATATTTTCCATACTGTCATTCTCCTTCGGTATCATGGGTTTTACATTTTCTGCAATTAGGACATCGAAAAAGCGGCGGTCGGTATGATCGTCGCTTCAACATCATGGTCGATAATGATATGATTGGCTTGTGTTTCCATCTGTTAACATTGGTTTTCCGGTAGAACATCAGTTTTATTCAGTTCTATCGCTCAATTCTGCCTCGATCTCCTCAATCGTGGGCAAGCTGCTCTTAAAGTTGTCAGGAACCAAATGCGTTAATTGATAGCTGGAAATGCCCAGGGGCTGGCTGGTTGCTTCCAACGCATACTGTGCCTGAACCTTGTCCATATCCTTACAAACCAGCAAACCGAGCGTTGGCTGATCTTCCGGCATCTTCATCTGATGATTGACCGCCACCACATATGCGCCAAGCTGTCCCATGTGGCTGGGTTCAAAACGAGTAGCCTTTACTTCCACGACCACATAGCAATGCAGCTTGGCATGGTAGAAAAGCAAGTCAATGAAGTTTTCCGTATCGCCCATTTCCACGCGGACTTCACGGCCCATCAAGGCAAAACCAGCGCCTAATTCAAGCAAGAACTTTTCCGTATTCGTCAGCAAGGCGTCCTTCAATTCTCTTTCGTCATATTTCTCCCGTAATGTCAAAAAATCGAAATTGTAAGGGTCTCTTGTCATAGACTGTGCCAAATCGCCTTGCGGATCGGGCAATAAACGCCGGAAATTCGTCAATGCCTTTCCTTGGCGTTCATATAAGTCAGTATCCAGGAAATTCAGCAGAACATCTCTCGACCAGTTGTTTTCTAATGTTTTGCGCACATAAAACATCGCTCTTTCCGGGTCGTTCTTGCACTTATCAATTAACAGCTTTTGATGTCCCCAGGGAATCAGAAAAATAGCTTCTCTCGAATCGTCCCCAAGTTGGGGACGATTTGTAATGGCATGAGAATCGTCCTCAACCTGGGGACGATTCTCTACTGCAATCACATCATCAGAAGGGTACAACTCATAGAAGTATCTCATATATTTGAGGTTCGTAACTGAAAATGAATGAACATCCGGGAAAATGCTTTGCAGATCGGTACTGACAGCTTTATAAAACCCAGCTCCATATTTTGCGTTTGCGCTCATATGGGAAATATCTTTGCCAAGGCTCCAGTAAAAGCGCAGCATCTCATCGTTCACCTTCACGGCAGCTCGAATTTGGCTTTGCTTGAATCTTTTGCTGACTTTCTGAATCCAATCCCGATAGCTATTATCGGCAGAAAGTAGTTTGCTCACGTGGTAGCCCTCCATTCATATCGACTGTATATAGGGCAGATTTCTCTTGTATTATACCCGAAATATACGGAAGTTTCAATCAGTGACATAATAGTAAAAAACCTTATTATCCGTTTTTTCGAGGCAGGACAACCAACAGGTCATCCTGCCCCAAATAGGTGTCCGGGAAGCCTTGATTTACTCTAATCAAAGAACTATTGCCACAGCTCAGTAGTCAACAGAAATTGAAGTTCTTACCTGTAAAAGCTTTTTGGGAGGATCACAATGAAGAATAAAGTCGCAATCAAACCTAAAGCTGAATTCGCCAAATGGATAACCATTTCGAATCTTTTTACGAAAAGCAGAATATCCCCTCAAGAAGCACTTAGTCAGTTCAATTCATTGAATGCTACGCAGCGGATAGGAATTAAAAAGTCTTTTCAACGATATGATGAGTTCTGTCGGAGTACACTCTCCCGAGAGAAACTTCCCCAAGACGAATTGAAGAATATCTGGGAAACTTTCGAGATGGTCAATGCACATATTATTGCAACTGAGTATGGCATCGACCCGCTGACTGTTGTAATGTGTGCTAATCCTATATGCAAGAATAACGAACGAATCATTTTACGATAAATAGCAGATTTCTCCCTATCAGGCATTAGAAATGAAGTATTGAAACCATAACATCAAACATAAAAGTCCGGGGAATCCTCATGCGGCCCCGGACACATAAGCAAAAAGGTATCACGCCTGTTCATTGCATAGGCAAATGCACAAAATGTACCATTATTTTGTGCATTCCTTCTTTGGCAAGGATGAGGTCACCGGTTCGAATCCGGTCATCAGCTCCATAACTGCACACCCGTTTTGATACAATGGTTATCAAGACGGGTGTGCATCTTTTATACGCGAAAACGCCTGTAATCACGGGCTTTTCGGCTCATCTTTTAACGATAACAAGCCTTGCGGCGGTCTGATTTTCTGCCCCGCAAGGCTTGTTTGTCATTTCGGGCTGCATCTTTTAACGATACCCCCGTTAGTATGTACATTTTCGCTCAGGTATGTGCATCTTTTAACGATTCCTCGGAAGCAAAGAAAAAGCCGGAGTTTCACGCTCCGACCTTGACCTCCGCCCCATTGTAGAAGCGGAAGGTTATGCTGCCGTCCCGGTGGACGGTGGCGTTTTCGACCATCACAATCCAAATGGTATCGTCCCACTCATCGAGCACCATGGGCTGCTTTTTGAGCGCCCGCATGAATAGCCCGATGGATTTGTCCTTCTGTTCCATGAGCCTGCGCTCTGCATTGAGCTTTTCAAGCTCCGCAGCCATGCCCTCGTAGCGCTCGGTCAGTTCCTTATACCGCCGCTTGTACTCATCCTGCGCCCGTGTGGTGGAGGCGTTGAGCTGCACCGCCGCCTTGACCATTTCGGCTACCAGCTGCATTTCATCGGTCTGGTGCTGAATTCTCGCGTCGATGGTGGAAAAATCCGTGAGCAACCGTCTCATTTCCGTGCAGGCTTTCAGCATGGCATCCACGTCCGTCATCACCTTGTTGTAGGCGTAGATGAACATCTGGTGGACTTTCTCCGTGCGCATTACGGGCGTATAGCAACGATGATCGTTTTGGAACTTCCTGTTGCATTGCCATACTGTGCAGCGATACGGATCGTTGGAGTGCCATACCTTGGAGCCGTAGAAGCTCCCGCAGTCCTCACAGATCAGTTTTGCCGCCAGCGTACTCTTCCCGCTGTAGGTGTTGCCCAGCGCCTTGCGCCGAGCGAACTCATGCTGCACATGCTCCCACTCGTCCGGATCGATGATGGCTGGATGGCTGCCTTCCACATAGTATTGGGGCACCTCGCCTTCGTTGACCTTCATCTTCTTTTCCAGAAAATCCACCGTGAAGTTTTTTGCAGCAGCGCGTCTCCCTTGTATTTTTCGTTGGTGAGGATGCTGGAAATGGTCGTTTTGCTCCACTTTTCTTTCCCGGCAGGTGATGGTATGCCCATGCTCTCCAACTGCTTTCCAATGGCCTGCTGGGTTTTACCCTCCAGAAAGAGGCGGTATATGTACCGGACAACCTGCGCTTCTTCTTCCACGATCACCGGCAAGCCATTGGCTGGACAGCGTCCCGCCGACGGCATTCAAACCGGCTGCAATCAGTCCCATCAGTTCTTTCCTCCTGTGCTTTCATTCTTCTGCGTTTCGATCTTTCTGCGCTCGGTCGTTTCATAAAGAAAATGATCCGTCTTGCCATGCAGCTCGAAGGAGCCTTCCTTCACATAGCCCGATGCGGCGCTCTGCCGCGCGGCCTGCTTAAGCTGCCCCTTGAGGCAACCAACGACGACCAGCGCGATAATTAGGGCAAAAACGGCTGCAATCAGCAGCGTTCCGCTGGCCAATTGATGCATCAGCGCAAGAATCAGCGCCGCGACGCCGAAAACGCCGGCGAATACGCCGCCGCCCCACAAAAGCGACTTCTTCTTGTCGGCGGGCACGTCGCACGTCAGCTTGCCGGTCTGGCCGTTGACGG